>NZ_CP022412.2:3047202-3351922 GCF_002222615.2 Bacteroides caccae
TTATGGAAAGTTGATGGTAATTATGACAATAGGATATATCAGGTTTTAAATCGATTGCGAGGTTTCTTGAGACATTTTCTTTCTCTATTCATCGAAATAGAGTCTGTGGGGAGTTACCAATTGAAAATCAGTGAGATATAAATCTTAAGTCTTCTTATTTCTACTTTTATTAGCAGATGTAAGAAGATGTAAGATGTATCTTTTGGATTCAATACCCCACTTGATTACCTTTGCCGTAGTTTATTTGAAAAATATAATATATTATGAAAAAAGGTATTTTTACGGCATTACTGTTTACTGTTATTGTTGCATTGTATAGTTTGCATTTGGCAAACGGTAAATGTGTTTACAAATCTAATATTAGCTCCTTGTTGCTAGAAAATATTGAAGCGTTAGCTGCGGATGAAGATGGATCAGATGATGGAGAGGTTGTAGGAGGAAAAATAAGGTGTATTGATGTTGGTAGTCTAGATTGTCCTCTTACTCATGAAAAAGTTAAATATATAGTTAGAGGTTACAGTCTTTGAGATGACTTCTTGGGGCTTTCTTGTCTTATAGATAGCTCTCCAGCAATACAAACCTGATTGAAAAAGTATGAAAACACGACTGTTTATATGTGTATGTATATTATTTAGCTTGCTTTCTTGTTCCTCTTCTGAAAAAGAACAGTTAGAAACAGCTTTGGCTTTTGCTGATACTAACCGGGCAGAACTTGAAAAAGTTTTAGAGTATTATAAAAATGATTCTCTTAAATTGAAGGCGGCTATATATCTTATAGAAAATATGCCTCTGTACTATACATATAAAGGAAGTGATTTGGATTCGCTACATATAGCGCTTGAACAATATGCGGTTTCAGATAGTTATGATAAACATTTAGAATATCTGAAACGCTTTCCCTATCGAAATTTGTTCAAGGAATATGATGCAAAAGTGATAACTTCCGAATATTTGATTGAAAATATAGAGTATTCATTTAAAGTATGGCGTGAAACTCCTTGGGGAAAGTACGTTTCTTTTGATAATTTCTGCGAGTTTATTCTTCCATATCGAATCAAGGATGAACCTTTGACTCATTGGAAAAAAGACTTCTATCATCGCTTCAAGCCTGTACTGGATTCTTTATATCAAGGAACGGATGTAGTGGAGGCAACCTCCTGTTTAAGTAATTATGCAACGAGTTTACATTGGAAATATCAGAATGAACTTACAGGTCCACATTTATCAGCTCAACTCTTGTTGGAATTACAACTTGGCGATTGTACGAGTATTGCAGATTTCGGATGTTATATGCTACGTTCGGTAGGCATTCCCGTTGGGATTGATGCTTATTTATGGTCACCGGTGAGTCATGTTGCTCATGTTTGGAATGTAGTACTTGATACAACTGGATATACAATTCCATTTAATTTTGGGGCGCGAAAGCTAAAAAGAGGTGAACAGTTTGGTTATAGACAGGGAAAAGTATATAGGCATACCTATGCATTACAGAAAGAACGTTTAGATGCTGTTCTACAAAATAAAAAGTTTGGAATAGCATTGGCGAACATTTGTTTGAAAGATGTTTCATCTTTGTATTTTCCTTCCAATGAAATAACGGTTGATTGTGAGTTGATAAAAGATAGAAAAGAAGAACATTCTGTATGGGTTGCTATCTTTAATAGGCGTGGCTGGTTTCCGATTGGCGAGGGGCGTTATAAAGAAGGGAAAGCTATTTTTAATGATATTGAAGAAGGGCTAATTTATATGACTTTGTACGCTCAGGATGGAAAGTTAAAAGAAGCCAGTTTTCCTTTTAAGATAGATAAAGAAAGTGGTTGCTTGTTGTATTATCGCCCGAAAGCAGACAGTTGTCAGATGAGTGTCACACGTAAATGGCCTCTACAAGGAGGTATACGGTCTTATATCCAACGTATGGCGTATGGTCGTTTTGAAGGTGCTAATCGGAAAGATTTCAGTGATGCAAAGGTTATGTTACAACTGAAGAATTATCCAAGAAAGATGTTCAATGAAGTCAAGATAAAAGATTCTTCGAAGTATCGTTATGTTCGTTACATATCTGCTGATTGGTTTCCTGGCGATATTGCGGAAGTAGCTTGGTATGCCGATACTTTGGGACAAACGAAGTTACAAGGTGAATTAATGTCTACTTTACCATATAAAGGAAGTCGGACAGTGTCAGGAAGGAGTGCCATGGACGGTGACCCTTTGACTTTCTTTACTAGTTCGGAAAAGCCGGGTTGGGTTGGTCTGGATTTGAATACTCCCAAGCAGGTAGGGAGTATTAGATATACACCTCGCAATGATGATAATTTTGTACGGGTAGGGGATAAGTATGAGTTATTTTATTTCTCGGCAGACGGTTGGAAATCATTGGGCGTTAAAGTAGCGGAAGAACCTAAACTGATATACAATAATGTTCCTAGTCATGCTTTATATTGGCTTCGAGATTTGACCAGAGGAAATGAAGAACAGGTATTTACTTATTATGATAATAAGCAAATCTTTACAGAAGGTTATTGGAATCTGCTGTTTTGATTAATTTTATAATTGTTAAACTGGTTGGGAAGGAAGAATGGACGATTGCTGTTCTTTGGCAAGGCGCATCGTCCATTCTGAATACAGCCTAAATAAGGAAGAAGGTATCCAATGCAAACATAAGAATAAAAAATGAAAGTGGCAAGTGATTGCCTTATGCCGTTGAAAGGATAGAGACGGAATAAACTGAATTATAATATAAACGATAATATGAAAAAGAAATTATTTGGAATAATGTTGGTCCTTGCAGTTATACTGTTTGCTGGTTATACTGTATATAATTCTCATGGAGATATAAAATTGTCTGATGTAACGTTGGCTAATTTGGAAGCTTTAGCAGATGAAAATGATGATAACTCTGAAGCAGGAGGAGCAAGTCATAGTTGTTATAAAAAATGGAGAAAAGCACCAGAGGATGACGGTTTTGCTCTATGGGGGTGGATTTGTCAGGAATGTGAACTTTATTGGTTATTGGAAGCTAAGTATACATCGACGTGTAATAAATAGTGATATGAAGTATAGTATTGTATTCTTCTTTCTATTATCTATTTTGGGGGTAAGTTGTGTTTCTCACAAGGAGCAAATAGTTGATCTTCCAAATCCCACGTCGTTATTGGCAGATAGTATAACAACTCCTCCGGTATTGTTGTCTGTGACACGTTTATTTATAGTTCATGATATGTTGGTTGCTTACGAACAACGGAAAGATACTTTGTTCTCTTTCTGGAAATTACCAGAATGCCAATATTTGTTTAATGCGGGGGTAAAAGGACAGGGACCTAATGACTTTTTGATATTAGATAGGAATTTTGTTGAATCTAAAGAGGGTTTTAAAGTTTTTGAATTACCCTCAAATAGAGTGAAAGAATTGAAAATAGATTCATCGGGTACTTTTAAATTAATCTCAGAACAGAGGTTGAAAGTAAACCAAATGCCACTAAATCGTTTCCTTTTTTTAGCTGATAGTTCTTATTGCTTCTTGTCTCAAGATGATAAATATGAATATACGTTACTGGATAAGAAACAGGATACTCATCAATTCAGCGATTACCCATTTGATTTATTGAAAAAGGATAAAGGCGATGATAATAATTTTGTATATAATAAATTGACTGTTTCTAAACCTGATGGAGAGATGTTTGCCTCTTTTTATGTATATATTAAGATGATGAGAATCTATAACCGACATGGTGAGATGTTGAATGAAATAGTGTTGGAGCATGCTAACTCTTCGTTAGATAACGAAGAGAAAATTACTTATTATCCTTACCCCCCATGTGCTGATAATAAATATATATATGTATTGACTAAACAAGAAGAAGAGCCAATTCTGGAAGTATGGACATGGAATGGTGAACTAGTTGAGCGGTATTCTTTAGATAAGAAGATTAGCAATTTTGTCGTTTCTAATAAGTATCATACCCTTTATGCTGTTAATAAGGATATTGAAGATAAGATATACGTTTATAAACTTCCTCTTTAAATTTACTTATTGAGTCCACTTTAAAAAGTGGACTCATTGAATTATAATATAAACGATGAAACGATAATATGAAAAAGAAATTATTTGGAATAATGTTGGTCTTTGCAGTTGTACTGTTCGCTGGTTATACTGCATATAATTCTCATGGAGATATAAAATTGTCTGATGTAACGTTGGCTAATTTGGAAGCATTGGCTGGAGAAAATGACGGAGGTGGAGAGAGTGGGGGATAAGCATATCTGTTATGATAGATATTCTATTTCAGGTTGTTCTATGTTTAAACAGTTTTTTTCCGCAGGTGAGGTTATTGGTCAATTCGTTGAAAGAGTTGGAGAGATAGGATCAAAAATGAAATATCATGATTGCTATAGATAATAAAAAAGTTATTTGGGTAATCATTCTATAGTGCACGATTGGGAACTGTATGTTTTATCGACAAGTGAAGGAACTATTGCTTGTATTGTTGTATGAACTAAATAAATTCTAGTAATGAAGTATTGCTTTTTAGGATTTTTAGCATTATTGTTTATTTCCTGTAAGGGAAATAAGCAGCAACTAGCTGCGTTATTAAAAGAATGGGAACAAAAAGAAATTATATTTCCTTCACATACAGTTTTTACTATTCAAGGTAAAGACACTGTTGATTTTTGTATAAAAGACCAATACAAAGTTTTGGTATATACCGATTCTACTGGATGTACTGGATGTAGATTGAGGCTCGCTGATTGGAAGAAGTTTATGCAACAGGTTGATTCAACTAGTGCTGATTCCGTTCAGTTCCTTTTTTTCTTCTTTCCGAAGAAAGGTATGGAGCTCCACCATACTTTAAAAATGGCTTTATTTAATAATCCGGTATGCATAGATAAGCAAGATAGTCTTAATATACTGAACCACTTTCTACAGAGAATGGATTTTCAGACTTTTCTTTTAAATGAGAATAATAAGGTTGTAGCTGTTGGTAATCCTATTTATAATAATAAGGTAAGAGATTTATATCTGAAAATTCTTTCGAAGAATAAATCTTTAGAAAATAATAATGAAGGACGACAAACTTCTCTGAAAATAGATCAAATGGTTTTGGATATGCAGTCTTTCTTGTGGGAAGAAAAGCAAACAAAGAGTCTGAGCATCCAAAATACGGGGAGTATTCCTTTGGTGATTAATGATGTGACTACATCCTGTGGTTGTACTGTGGTAGATTACCCAAAACAACCAATATTACCAGGTAAGAGCGATACATTGCATATCAGTTATCAAGCTGAGCATCCTGGGCATTTTAACAAAACGATTAGTATATATTGTAATACGACTTCATCTCCAATACTTATTAAAATAAAGGGAAATGCAGAAAAATAAAATTTACTAGATCAATGAAGATGACGAGAATACAATTTTTGCGGATAAAAACACAGGCTTCTATCGCTTTGATTTCAATAGGAGTAATCGGATTACTAAGTACCGTTTGTGCCTATTCTTCCTATATTCCTGCCGGGGATACTGCTTATCAATGGCTGTGGTGTGGGTGGGTTTCTATAATATTTACTGTATGTGTATTATTAGCGGTAGGGTTATCAGCAAAAGGAGTACATTTTTTCTATCATTCAGTGATTTGGGGGCTTATTTTAATGGGTGGTATTGAAGCAGTCTGGGGATTGCGTCAGATTTACGGTTTCGCTACTTCTAATCATTCATTATATGCTGTGACAGGCTCTTTTTATAATCCTGGACCATATTCCGGCTATTTGGCATTGGTATTTCCTGTATGTTTGTACGAATGGTTACGATTAAATGCTATAAAGCAACGTACTTGGGAAGAATCGGTAGGGTATTATTTATCTTTTGGGGTGCTGTTATTACTCGTTTGTGTACTTCCGGCAGGAATGAGCCGTTCGGCATGGCTGGCGTCCATCTTTTCGGGAGTATTTGTATGTAGTGTACACTATCCATGGAGAAATTGGTTGAAAAAAGCTTGGGAGGAGTATCATGGAAAAGCGGTAGTTGCTTTACTTTTGCTTTCCGTTATTTTGATAACAGGAGGTATTGGAATCTATCATTTGAAGGCTGATTCAGCTAAAGGACGACTGTTTATGTGGAAAATAAGTAGTTTGGCTGTGGTTAAGAAGCCCATTTCTGCGTATGGTATTGGGAACTTTGTTTATGCTTATGGACAAGAGCAGGAGAAATATTTTGCAAAAGGTAGTTATGATGAAGATGAGGAACGTGTAGCTGGTAGCCCGGAGTATGCTTTCAATGAATATCTACGAATAGCAGTAGAGTGTGGTATTCCGGTTTTGGTACTTGTGTTAACGATAATAGGTGGTTGCTTGTATCGGGGAATTAAAAAGAAACGTATCGGTATCTGCGGAGGATTAATTTCATTACTTTTTTTCTCTTTTTCTTCTTATCCAATGACGTATCCTTGTTTTATCATTGCATTTATTCTTCTTTTAATTGCATGCTTCTTGGACTATTCACATAAGTTGATGCTTCTATTTACGTTTGTGATCGGCAGTGTAGGTGTATGGTTGGTACGGAATAATGCGTATGACGCTTGTCGGGAGTGGTCACAATGTAAAATGTTGTATAGTATTCAGGCATATGGTAAAGCGAAAGAAGAATATGGAAGACTATATCCGCTTCTGAATGGCCGTCCCCGTTTTCTTTTTGAGTATGGACGTTGTCTGCATAACTTGAAAGAATACAATGCTTCTAATCGGATATTACAAGAAGCGGAACGAATCAGTTGCGATCCGATGATACTTAATGTCATTGGCAAAAACTATAAGGCGTTAAAGAGATATGAAGAAGCTGAACATTGGTTTCTGCGCTCTACTCATCGTTTACCGGGACGTATTTATCCATATTATCTGTTAGCAAAACTCTATGCTGAACCGGATTTTCGAAAACCTGATAAATTGGAACAAATGGTCGAAATTGTGTTGACGAAAGAACCGAAAATACAATCGTCTGCTATTCGTGAAATGAGAGATGAAGTAAAAAAATTGATAAGTCGATGAAAAAGCTGTTATTACTATTGATGCGTTTGATGAAAGGGTGCATTTGGGGAATTACAATCTTGTTCCTTGGTTGGATACTACTACAAACAGTTTTGTTTGCCTCCTTCAAAGTACCTACGGATTCAATGGTGCCTGCTTTGTTACCTGGTGATAACATTATTGTGAACAAACTTCCGATGGGTGCCCGACTTTTTAATTTGTCTGCAGCTTTCCGTCAGGAACGTTTTGTTGTCTATCGGTTGCCTGCTTTGGGGGGCATAAAACGAAATGATGTTCTTGTTTTCAATTTTCCTTATCCTCAACATCGGGATAGTATTGGATTTGATATTTTAAAATATTATGTGAAACGTTGTGTTGCATTACCCGGTGACTCTATTTCTATTCATAACTATCATTATTGTGTGGCAGGCTATGAGAAAGATTTGGGTAATATAAAATCTCAGGACAGTATGAAAGAACGTCTACAACAATTACCGGAGAATGCTCGAAAACGATATTCTTTCCAAACCTATCCGTGGAACGATTCTATTCACTGGAACGTTTGTAATTTTGGTCCACTTTATATACCTCGAATGAATGATGTCATTGTGATGAACCGGAAGAATTACCTTCTTTATCGTCATCTTATCGAATGGGAACAGCAGAAGAAACTTCAATGGAAAGGAGAAAAAGCTTATTTGGATCATCATCGTATTACTAGCTATCGTTTTCGTACAAACTATTATTTTATGGCAGGAGATCGGGTGTTTAACTCTCAAGATTCTCGTTATTGGGGATTGTTGCCGGAAGAATATATTGTTGGAAGGGCATCTTTTATTTGGAAATCTACTGATAATGAAGGGAAAATACGTTGGAAACGAATATTCAAATCAATAACATAATGACGAGTATGAATAATATTAGGATATTTATAATGAAGATATGCTATATATGTTGTGCTATAGCAATGAGCTATATAGCTATTTCTTGTCTGTCTGAGAACAAAATAATAGATAGAAGCAGCCCTGTATTAATTGTGAATTTGGATAGTACCAAAGTGTCAGAATTTAGGTATTCGGATATTTTCAAATCAGTGACTGCAATTGAGCTGGATGAAAAAGACGCACTGCTGGGAGGAATAGATAAAATGCAGATTTACAAGAGTCAATTGTTTGTTTTGGATAGCCGTTCTACAAAAGGAGTTTATATATTTGATAGAAAAGGCACTTTTATGAGAAAAATTGGCAATATAGGATTGGCACCTGATGAATATGTATCTTGTGATGATTTTACGATTAATATAGATGATAATGAACTGTATATCTTTGATTCTTTACAGAATAAGATATATAGGTATGATATTTCTTCAGGTAAGTTTAAAGGAGGAATTCTTATGGATAAGAATATTCATTTTAATTACATTGCTTATAATAGTGGATGCTTATATGGAGCACAGACTTTTTTTCAACCTTCAAAAGAAGATAGATACTATTTACTACAGCAAGTAGATGTCAAGTCAGGGGAAAGAATTGCACAATGGATGGATGCATCAGAGTATAATAAAGGGTGGAATGATGAACTTATTCATGGCAATGTTTTTTATAATATTGGCAAGAATGAAGATTTGTTTATCATGGGTTTAATGGATACTATTATGTCTATTAAAGAACAGAGAATTTCTCCATATATGGCTATTCAAAGTGAGGGGATAGTTTTAAAAAAAGATATATTAGAAGATGAAAAGCTTCTGACTCTTGATCCTCGGGTAAGAAGTCGAAATATTCTTTCTCTAATAAATAGGCTTAACAAACAAGGTAAAATACAGCATATTTCCCATATTTATAAATATAAAGACCAGCTATTTTTTGAATGTATGAGAAAGTCTAATCAACAGGTTCAGCATGATATTAAAAGTGGGAGAACACTTGTTTATGAGAAAACACTAAATGATATATTGTTTACTATTAAGCCTGACTATTCTCATATTCCGATATTTCTTTGTAGTGATTCGTTGGGTGTATATTTTTATGTTACTCCTGAATGTTTTTCTGAGTTGCAGTATTTTGAGAAAGAGAATTATATATCTGATAAACTAAAGAATAAAGAAAGTATAAGAAAATTAAGAGATGAATCTAATCCATTGATACTCTATTATGAATTTAAATAATTTCATAACTGTTTGTATTTCAGTTATGTCTGTTTCTGCTATTTCTTTTTATATAAGTGAAAAGACGGAAATAAATAGAAGGGATATGAATAATATACAAAAGAGTTTGGGGAAAAATAAAATACTAATATTGCCGGCTTATGAAAATAATCGTTATAATATGATGCTTTTAAAAAATAAATTGAGTAATTTTAGATTCACAAATATATCCGAGGAATTTCTGGAGTTTCCAAGTAGCCGAACAACAGGATTGAGTCAACGATTTTTTGCATATGTAAATAACCAGGGGCGAATGACCTCATTTTATTTTCCTAGTAAAAATCAACAGGATATAACACGATTATATTTAAATCATTTGAAGGAAAAAATACAAAAGAATAACAAGAATAAGATTGTCGGGCATAAATAAAGTCTGAGTCCAATAGAGGGATTAATTTATAATGCATAATCGATAGCAATAAATATATTATGAGAAAATACAGTTGTATATGGATGCTGCTATGTTGTTTAGCTTATGGTGGAATGACATCTTGCTCTGGCAAGAAAAGTGATGCAGACGAGCAGGATAAAGGTGTTTCTACCGTTCTTCCGGATTCAAAGAATGAAGTCACCGTTCAAATTCTAAAGAGGTGTGATTTTCATCACGAACTAGTCAGTAACGGTAAGGTAAGTGCCCGCGGGCAGGCTGATCTTCGTTTTGAAACGAATGAGGTTATTGCTCATGTCTATGTGAAAAACGGTGATCGTGTTCGTAAGGGGCAGAAGTTGGCCGAGCTGGATAAATTCCGTCTGGAACAGAAATTATCACAGGCGGAAGATGCTTTGTTGAAAGCGGAGCTTGAACTGAAAGATGTACTTATCGGGCAGGGATATACGCCGGATGATTTTAGCAAGGTGCCTGAAGAAACCATGAAACTTGCGAAAGTAAAGAGCGGCTATGAACAGTCGAAGTCCCAGTATGAACTTACGAAAAGAGAAACGGAACATGCTACACTTGTTGCCCCCTTTGACGGGATAGTAGCTAATCTGTTTTCAAAACCTTATAATCTCGCTAATACGTCCGAGGCATTTTGTACTGTCATTGACACTCGTGGGATGGAAACTGATTTCACCGTGTTGGAGAACGAACTGGCTTTTATTAAAACCGGTGACAAAGTAATGATTACTCCTTATGCCGGCGGAGGTTCTTATGAAGGTAGTGTATCTGAAATCAATCCGCTGGTGGATGCGAACGGAATGGTAAAAGTAAAAGCTGCGGTAAACGGACAGGGGAAGTTGTTTAGCGGCATGAACGTAAGGGTAAGCGTCAAGCGGAGTTTAGGGGAGCAGTTGGTCATTCCTAAAACGGCTGTGGTGCTGCGTTCCGGCAAACAGGTTGTGTTTACCTTAAAAGAAGGCAAGGCAATGTGGAATTATGTACATACGGGATTGGAGAATGCTACGGAATATGTTGTCTCGGATAAATCTCAGGGAGGTGTTGAAGATGGCCTCTTGGAAGGAGATACGGTTATTGTCACCGGGAACTTGAATTTAGCGCATGAAACGGAGGTGACTATAAGCGGTGAATGATTGACTGCAAACGATAAATACAGAGAAAAGCATGATAAAATTTTTAATCCAGCGTCCTATTGCCGTGCTGATGGCTTTCACCGCCTGTTTTATAATCGGGCTGGTGACTTATTCTACACTTCCGATATCTCTGCTTCCGAATATCGCTATTCCGGAGATCACTATACAGGTGTCTGCTGCCAATACATCTGCCCGCGAACTGGAAAATACGATTGTGAAACCTTTGCGCAGCCAGTTGATACAGGTTTCTACATTGAAAGATATTCACAGTGAGTCTAGAGACGGCGCCGGTATTATCCGCTTGTCTTTTGATTTCGGTACTAATACGGACCTGGCCTTTATCGAGGTAAATGAAAAGATAGACGCTGCAATGAACTATCTCCCGAAGGAAACGGAACGTCCGAAAGTCATTAAGGCGAGCGCAACGGATATACCTGTTTTTTACCTGAATCTGACTTTGAAGAATGACAGTGCTTATAGCATTACGGGACAACAGTCCTTTCTGGATCTGTGTGAATTTGCGGAATCGGTCATTAAACGTAGGATAGAGCAGCTTGAAGAAGTGGCTATGGTAGATGTGACCGGATTGGTGGAACGTCAGGTGCAGATTGTGCCCGATGAGGATATGCTCTCCATGTTGGGAATTTCTATTGAGGATATAGAATCGACTCTGGCTGCCAATAATGTGGAACCGGGTAGTATGACGGTACGTGACGGATATTATGAATATAACATAAAGTTTTCCACCCTCCTGCGTACTGCGGAAGATGTAGAAAATATTTATCTGCGTAAAGGAGACCGGATTGTGCAGTTAAAGGATTTCTGCCGGGTGAATATCGTGCCCGTAAAAGAAAAAGGGGTATCTGTATCTAACGGGAAAAGGGCAGTGACGCTGGCTGTTATCAAGCAGGCGGATGAGAATATGGATAAGATGAAGAAATCTCTGGTAGAGACGATGGAGTACTTCCAACGGGTATATCCGGATATTGATTTCAGTATCAGCCGTAATCAGACGGAATTGCTGGACTACACAATTTCGAATCTGCAACAGAATCTGTCTTTAGGTTTTCTCTTTATCTGCCTGGTAGCGGTCTTGTTTCTGGGGGATGTAAAATCTCCGTTGGTTATCGGACTTAGCATGGTGGTTTCTATCGTAATCAGTTTCGTTTTCTTCTATCTGTGCAATATGTCCCTGAATATCATTTCACTCGCCGGATTGATTCTGGCATTGGGTATGATGATTGACAGTTCGATTATTGTAACTGAGAATATATCGCAATACCGGGAACGGGGATATTCGTTGCGCCGTGCCTGTATCACGGGAACAAGCGAAGTGGTGACTCCCATGTTGAGTTCCTCCTTAACGACCATTGCCGTGTTTGCACCGTTGATTTTTATGAGTGGTATTGCCGGAGCTATCTTTTACGATCAGGCTTTTTCAGTTACAGTGGGACTTATGGTTTCTTATTTTACGGGTATCATGTTGCTTCCCGTACTTTATCTGCTGGTCTACCGGACCGGTATCCATACCCGGAAATGGAAGTGGCTTTCCTTTAAATTCAATAACCCGATAAAAGATCATACATTAGACCGTTTTTATGATGCGGGGGTGGACTGGGTATTCAGTCATAAAACGTTCAGTGTTTTGTTCTGTGCTATTTCCATTCCGCTTTGTGTATTTTTCTTTTTCTTTATCGACAAGCAGCGTATGCCCGATATTGAGGAGAATGAGTTGATTGCCAGGATTGAGTGGAATGAGAATATTCATGTGGATGAAAACAGGAGGCGTGTGGACGAACTTTTTAAAGAACTGGAAGAACCGGTAGCCGAGCACACGGCGTCCATTGGCAGGCAGGATTTCCTTCTGAACCGTGAAAGGGAGCTTTCTTCTTCCGAGGCTGAACTTTACTTCCGTACGGAGACACCCGAAACTATTTCTCCTTTACAGCAAGAAATTTATCGCAGACTGAAAGAGCGTTATCCGCTTTCTGTCATTTCTTTCTCTCCGCCGGAGACTGTGTTTGAGAAACTCTTTGTCACAGGCGAACCGGATATCATAGCCGAGTTTTATACCCGTAATAAGGCAAAAGCACCGGAAGCGGAAACCATCCGGCGCGTGGAGAAGGACTTGGCACGGAAGACGGGAATCGCCCCTACGGGTATCGCTTTCGAGAATCAACTGAATCTAAGTATTAGCAAAGAGAAACTGTTGCTTTACCGTGTTTCCTATAATGAGCTCTACCGTATCCTGAAAACTGCTTTTCGTGAGAATAGTGTGACAATGTTGCATTCTTACCAACAATATCTTCCGATCAGCGTTGCCGGCAGCGAAAAGACTGTGAATGAAATATTGCAGGAGACGTTGATACAGACTGAACCGGATAATAAAGGAAACATAGAATATATCCCTCTTCGGGAGCTGGTTACGATAGCTCCTGCTGAGGATCTGAAAAGTATTACTTCGGGGCGTAATGGTGAATATGTCCCCTTTAATTTTTATGACGTGCAGAACGGGGACAAGTTGATGCGGGAAGTGAAGCAGGTAGCGGAGGAAACGAAAGAATGGGATACAGGCTTCTCCGGAAGTTTCTTTTCCAACAGGGAGATGTTGGACGAGCTGGTGGTAATCCTGTTTATTTCGTTGTTGCTGATGTACTTTATTCTTGCCTCGCAGTTTGAAAGTTTCCTGCAACCTTTGCTTGTTCTGGCGGAGATACCGATAGATGTGGCCTTTGCGTTATTACTGCTTTGGCTTTGCGGGCATACACTGAATCTGATGTCTGCTATCGGACTTATTGTCACCTGTGGTATTGTAATCAATGACTCTATCCTGAAACTGGACGCTATCAATGAACTGCGCAAAGCGGGTGTTCCGTTGTTGGAGGCTATCCATGAAGCAGGACGCAGGCGTTTGCGCCCGATTATCATGACTTCGCTGACTACTATCTTTGCAATGGTACCGTTACTGTTTTCATCGGATATGGGTTCGGAATTACAGAAACCATTGTCTATCGCCATGATAGGGACAATGTCGGTCGGTACGGCAGTGAGTCTGTTCATCATACCATTGCTTTACTGGTTTATTTACAGAAAGAAAGAAGAAATAAGTAGCAAGTAATAACGAATAGTTCAAATATGAGAGTTATGAATGGATTATTAAATTTTACCACGGAGGAGACAAAGTTATTCTTTTCAGCAAAGAAAAGGATATGGGCATTTCTCTGTATTCTTGGTGTCCTCTGTGGTGAATCCCTGCTTCATGCACAGAAACGTCTGGTACTGGATTTGAACCGGACAATCGCTCTTGCCAATGACAGTTCATTGGAGTCATTCCGTACACAGAATATGTACTTGTCCGGTTATTGGGAGTACAGGACATATAAGGCAAACCGCCTGCCCAGTCTGACGCTGGCTCTTACTCCAGCGCAATATAACCGGGATATTACGAAACGTTACGATTCGGGACAGGATTTGGATGTGTACCGTACGCAACAGTCTTATTATGCTTATGGAGGGTTAAGTGTCCGGCAGAATCTTGACCTGACCGGAGGTACATTTTATCTGGAATCGAATCTTGCCTATATGCGTAATTTCGGGGATAATAGTGCGACACAGATGACCAGTGTCCCGATAAGGATTGGGTATTCGCAAAGTTTGGTAGGGTATAATCCATTCAAATGGGAACGGAAGATAGAGCCTTTGAAATATGAACGTGTGAAAAAGGAATTTCTTTATAATGTGGAGAAAGTTTCGGAAACGGCAACGAGTTATTTCTTCTCTCTGGCTATGGCACAAGCGGAATATAACCTGGCAAAAGAAAATCTGGCTTCTACGGATACGTTGTACCGCATCGGGCAACAACGGCACCGGATCGCAGCTATCTCGCAAGCCGACCTGTTGACTCTGAAGCTGGATCGGGTGAATGCGCAGAACACATTGCAGAATAAAGCAAGCGATTTGAAGCGGGCTATGTTCTCATTGGCTTCTTTTCTCAATCTGGATAAGAATACGCAGATCGAACTGGAACTTCCTTCCCGTCCGGGAATGCTGGAGATTCCGATAGATGAGGCTTTGAGGTGGGGAAGGAGCAACAACCCGCAATTGTTGGAATTGAAACAGAATGTGCTGGAAGCGGAGCGTAATGTAGATAAGACTAAAAAGGAGTCGCGCTTTAATGCAAGTGTGAATGCCAGTATCGGTTTTAATCAGGTGGCGGACAATTTCGGGGATGTCTATCATAAGCCCATGCAGCAGGATTTGGTGGCGGTCAGTGTCTCTATTCCGTTGCTGGACTGGGGCGTCCGCAAAGGAAAGTATAATATGGCACGGAATAACCTGAATGTGGTGAAGATTTCGGCACGCCAGGACGAGATAAGTATTGAGGAGGAAGTGATAATGACAGTGAGTGATTTTAATATCCAGCAACAATTGATTGCCAGTGCGGAAGAAGCTTTGGATTTGTCCATACTCGCTTATAATGAGACAAAGCAGCGTTTTATCATCGGCAAAGCGGATATAAACAGCCTGACTCTTTCTCTGAACAGGCAGCAGCAGGCACAGCGTAACTTTATCTCTGCTTTGCAGAATTACTGGTTGAATTATTACAAGATACGACGGCTTACGTTGTTTGATTTTGCTACAAAACTTTCACTTTCGGACAGGTTCGATTTTAACGGAGGCAAGCTGATCAAATGATAATTGCGGCGTTTATTCTCGGTAGTATCTCCATTAAGTCTATCATAAACAGAGATGCTGTCGCTTATATGACAGAGATTTCTATTTACATAAATAATGGTAATGCAAAATATAAGTCTTGAAATAAAAAAGTCCTCGAAGGCTTCCGCTTTCACCCTGATTGTGGCTTTTGTCTGCGTGGCATTGGTTGGGCTGGCGCTTGTGCCGTTGCTTCCGGTCAAACTGAACCCCTCACGGACATTACCCGGCTTCACGGTGCGTTTCAGTATGCCCGGCACTTCGGCACGCGTGGTGGAAATGACAGCTACCAGCAAACTGGAGGCGATGCTTGCCCGCGTGAAAGGGATTCGGGGTATCTATTCTACTTCAGGAAACGGGTGGGGCAGTATCAGCGTGAATCTGGATAAACATGTGGATGTTGCAGTTGCACGTTTTGAAGCGTCCACCATCATTCGTCAGACATGGCCGGAACTGCCGGACGGGGTGAGCTATCCGTATATTCAGATGCAGAGTCCGGGGCAGAACAACCAGGGCCCTTTTATGGCATTTACGATTAATGCGCCTGCTATTCCCATTCTGATACAACAGTATGCGGAAGAACATATTAAGACACGTTTGGCACAACTTCCGGGAATTTATAAGATTAATCTTGGCGGGGCTACTCCAATGGAATGGCGGTTGGAATATGACTCCGAACAGTTACATACGCTTGGGATAAGTACGGATGATATCCGTCAGGCTGTCCGGTTGCATTACCAAAAAGAGTTTCTGGGTACATACGATATGGAACAGGGGAGTTCGGGCAGGCAATGGATCCGTCTGGCGCTGGTTCCCGAATATAATAACCGGGACTTTGATGCGGAACGGATACAGGTGAAGATGAAAGATGGCAAAATCATTGGTCTGAATGAATTGGTAAAAGTTTCCCGTGTGGAGGAACAGCCGCAAAGTTACTACCGAATTAACGGTCTGAACTCTATCTATCTGTCTGTCGTGGCGGAGGAAACGGCCAATCAGTTGGCATTGAGCAAGGAAGTGAAAGCATATATGGATGATATCCGGTTACTTCTTCCGGCGGGATACGAGATTCATACCAGCTATGATGCAACGGAGTTTATTCAGGAAGAACTGGGGAAGATTTATCTGCGAACGGGGGTGACGGTAGCGATTCTGCTTCTGTTTGTGCTATTGATTACCTTTAGTCCGAAGTATTTGTTTCTGATTGTAACCAGTCTGGCAGTTAATGTAGCGATAGCCGTTATCTTCTATTATGCATTCGGACTTGAAATGCAGTTGTATTCTCTGGCTGGTATCACGGTTTCTCTAAACCTGGTGATTGACAATACGATTGTGATGAGCGACCATTATCTGCGGCGTGGAAACCGGAAGGCTTTTATGTCCGTACTGGCGGCTACGTTGACTACAATGGGGGCTTTGGTCATTATCTTTTTCCTCGATGAGAAGATACGCCTGAACTTGCAGGATTTTGCTGCGGTAGTGATTATTAATCTTGGGGTATCACTGCTGGTTGCCCTGTTTTTTGTTCCTTCCCTGATCGACAAAACCGGATTGAAGCGGAGGAAAAAATTTTCGCTTTCAGATGCGAAGTGGAAGTCGGGAAATATACGTTTCTTTATGTGGATACGTTCTAAAATGCGTCGTTTCCCAGTATATTTCAGCCGTTTTTACAGTTGGCTGATACGGATTCTTTGCCGGTGGAGGGTGGCGGTCTGCATTTTATTGTTGCTGGCTTTCGGATTACCGGTATTTCTGTTGCCGGAAAAGATGAAGGGGGAAGATAAATGGGCGGAATTTTATAATAAGACACTGGGTACTTCTACGTATAAAGAGAAGGTAAAACCGGTAGTGGATAAAGCATTGGGAGGAGCTTTAAGACTTTTTGTACAGAAAGTATATGAAGGAAGTTATTTTACGCGTAATGAAGAAGTGGTGCTTCATGCCAATGCCAATTTGCCGAATGGGAGTACGCTGGAGCAGATGAATACGTTGATTAAGCGAATGGAAACTTACTTGAGCGAATTTAAAGAAATCAAGCAGTTCCAGACGTCTGTGGAAAGTGCACGCAGGGCATCTATTCATATTTATTTCACGAAAGAGCACCAAAAGAGCGGTTTCCCGTATACGCTGAAAGCTAATATGATAAACAAGGCACTTCAATTGGGTGGAGGAGATTGGAGTATTTACGGATTGCAGGACCAAGGATTCAGTAATAATGTGCGTGAGAGTGCGGGTTCATTCCGGGTGAAAATGTATGGGTATAATTATGACGAACTGTATGACCGGGCGGAACAACTGAAAGAGAAGTTCTTGTCTCACCGCCGCATCAAGGAAGTGACGATCGGTTCCGACTTCTCGTGGTGGAAGGATGATTATATGGAATTTTATTTCAGTCTGGACAAGCTCCGAATGGCGGAGGAAAATATCGGAGCCGGAAGATTGTTTTCCGCTATCCGACCGATATATGGACGGAATATGGAGATTGGTTCGGTGACGACGGAAGAAGGTACGGAAAAAATAAAATTGTCTTCCCGCCAGTCGGAAGAAAGGGATGTGTGGGCAATGCAGTATTATCCTTTTTCGGCAGGCGGAAAAGAATATAAACTGTCGGAACTGGCAACAGTGGAAAAAGGGCAGATGCCGCAGGAAGTAGCCAAGGAAAACCAGCAGTACCGGCTGTGCCTGCAATATGAGTATATCGGTTCTTCGGAACAGGGGCATAAGCTGTTGAAGAAAGATCTGGAGGAATTTAATGAGATTCTTCCAATGGGATATACTGCCAAATCGGAGGACAATAACTGGTCGTGGGGAGGAAAGGACAATAAGCAATATCGTCTGTTGCTTATTGTGATTGCTATCATTTTCTTTATTACGAGTATTCTGTTCAATTCTTTGAAACAGCCGTTAGCGATTATTTTTGTGATTCCGGTGTCTTATATCGGAGTGTTTCTTACATTCTACTGGTTCAAACTGAATTTTGATCAGGGAGGTTTTGCTTCTTTTGTTCTGCTTTGCGGTATCACAGTAAATGCTAGTATCTATATCCTGAACGAATATAATTCTATTCGTCAACGTTACCCGCGTCTCTCGCCGCTCCGGGCATACGTGAAAGCCTGGAACACGAAAGTGATTCCTATTTTCCTGACGGTGGTTTCCACTATTCTGGGATTTATTCCTTTCATGATAGGTGCGGAGAAAGAAGGTTTCTGGTTTCCGTTGGCGGCAGGTACGATTGGGGGATTGGTTATGTCGGTAATTGGAGTTTTTATTTTCCTGCCGGTATTGACGCTGAAGAAGAAGTGGTTTACGAGGTCTAAAGCAGTGCTTTAGGGATGCTAAAGCGTAGCTTTAGGACGGATAAAGCTACGCTTTTTATTGTTTTACCAATTATTCCCTGCGTTACTGCTATTGATAAGCATTTCTATCCGTTGCTTATATGAATTCGCTCCTTCGGCAATATTTTTTCCTGCATCTGCAGTTCCCATTCCGTAAACGACAATAGGTGTCTGCCACGCCATACCCGAATGAATAGCACTGCCTTGATACGGACGTAGAAGTTCATCGGTTGTGAATCTGTTTCGCCCGCCACTACGATAAGCGTCGTATTCGGAGCCGGTTGTCGTTACTATCATTAACGGTTTGCCCGCGACAGCCGGAGTCTTGGACAAGTGAGTGAACACTTCGTCCTGCCATTTTTTTAGTAATGACGGGGCAGACATCCAGTAGAAAGGAAACTGGTAGATAACGGCCGAAGCGTCGGAGATGATTTTACTCCATTCGTCCACATTGAAAGCAATGTCCTCTGACAGTTCGTAAAGGTTGAACACCGCCACTCCTTCAATGTCACTGACAGCATCGATTAATGCTTTGTTTGCCTGTGATCCTTTGATGTTGGGGTGTGCCAGCAGAATCACTACTTTTCTTAAGTCTTTATTCATAATCAGTCAAGTATTTGGGATGAAACAATTACACGTCTTATATAATAAGGTCTAAAAATAAGAAAAAGTTCTCGAAAAGCAATATCTTAATTAAAAATAAAACAATCCCTCTTTGCTTTTGAATTTGTATTTTTGCATCCGTATTTGTAAGACGTTACTTTAGATAACAATATTGTATATGATAGATTTTACCCAGTTTCCTTCTCCCTGCTACATCATGGAAGAAGAACTTTTAAGAAAGAACTTGAGTTTGATAAAAAGCGTAGCCGACAGGGCGGGAGTGGAGATTATTCTTGCTTTCAAGTCGTTTGCTATGTGGCGCTCTTTCCCTATATTCCGTGAATACATAGACCATTCTACAGCAAGCTCGGTCTATGAGGCACGTTTGGCGCTGGAAGAGTTCGGAAGTAAGGCACATACTTATTCACCTGCATATACAGAACAGGATTTCCCGGAAATCATGCGTTGCAGTAGCCATATTACTTTTAATTCTATGGCACAGTTCGAACGTTTCTATCCGATGACCGTAGCAAAAGGAGGCGGTATCTCTTGTGGTATCCGTGTGAACCCTGAATATTCGGAGGTAGAAACGGAACTTTACAATCCTTGCGCTCCCGGTACGCGTTTCGGAATTACTGCCGATTTATTGCCGGATACGTTGCCACAAGGTATCGAAGGCTTTCATTGCCATTGCCATTGCGAGTCTTCTTCTTTTGAGTTGGAACGAACGTTGGAACATCTCGAAGAAAAGTTTTCCCGTTGGTTTCCGCAACTGAAATGGTTGAATCTGGGCGGCGGACATCTGATGACACGTAAAGATTATGATACGGAACATCTGATAAAATTATTGCAGGGACTGAAAGCCCGTTATCCTCATTTACGTATTATTCTTGAACCCGGTTCGGCCTTTACCTGGCAGACGGGTGTGCTGACTTCTGAAGTCGTGGATATTGTAGAAAGCCGTGGTATTAAAACTGCCATATTGAATGTCAGCTTCACCTGCCACATGCCCGACTGTCTGGAAATGCCTTATCAGCCTGCCGTTCGCGGTGCGGAAATGGGAAATGAAGGAAAATATATTTATCGTTTAGGAGGAAACTCCTGTTTGAGCGGTGACTATATGGGGCTGTGGAGTTTCGATCATGAACTGCAAATCGGAGAACGGATCGTGTTTGAAGATATGATTCATTACACCATGGTAAAGACGAATATGTTTAACGGAATTCATCATCCTGCCATTGCTTTGTGGACGAAAGAAGGGAAGGCTGAAATATACAAACAATTTTCTTATGAAGATTATCGTGACCGAATGAGTTGATAATCAAAAAGATTGTTTGGCGGTGGAGGCAAAGTGCAGAGATTTCTGTGAAAAAAAGTGTGCAGAATGTTTGCAGGTTTACGGAAAATCCCTACCTTTGCAACCGCAAACGAAAAAATGCGGAAATAGCTCAGTTGGTAGAGCATAACCTTGCCAAGGTTAGGGTCGCGAGTTCGAGTCTCGTTTTCCGCTCATGTTTCTTTGAAATGTTGGAACAATAATCTTTGCCCAGGTGGCGGAATTGGTAGACGCGCACGTTTCAGGTGCGTGTGTCGAGAGGCATGCAGGTTCGAGTCCTGTTCTGGGCACAGAGATTATACTTTTAGAATTCTGGAGAGGTGGCGGAATTGGTAGACGCGCTACTTTGAGGGGGTAGTGACAGTTATGTCGTGGGAGTTCGAGTCTCCTTCTCTTCACAGTTCATGAAAGGTTATTTGCGGAAATAGCTCAGTTGGTAGAGCATAACCTTGCCAAGGTTAGGGTCGCGAGTTCGAGTCTCGTTTTCCGCTCTTGTTTCTTTGAAATGATGGAACTAAGTTTTGCCCAGGTGGCGGAATTGGTAGACGCGCACGTTTCAGGTGCGTGTGTCGAGAGGCATGCAGGTTCGAGTCCTGTTCTGGGCACCAATCTTTCAGATTACTACTGGATGAAGAAATTTAGTTTGCGGAAATAGCTCAGTTGGTAGAGCATAACCTTGCCAAGGTTAGGGTCGCGAGTTCGAGTCTCGTTTTCCGCTCCAAATAGAACAAGGTTGTCAGTCGATAAGATTGACAACCTTTTTTTTGTATTATATCGGAAGTTTACCGGACTATTTTATCGATAGATTGAATAGAAAAGCGTAATTTTGCAATTGAAAAAATCAGTGTACTTCCCCCAAAAAGAGTGTCATTGATTCACACAGGCCTATAATTAATTTAATAATAGCGATATGTTAACACAAATCATTAATGCACGCATCCTGACGCCTCAAGGTTGGCTGAAAGATGGATCAGTGCTTATTCGCGACAACAAAATTCTGGAAGTAACCAATTGTGACCTTGCAATTATTGGAGCTAAACTTATCGACGCCAAAGGAATGTATATCGTTCCCGGAGGAGTGGAAATCCACGTTCATGGCGGCGGTGGAAGAGACTTCATGGAAGGCACGGAAGAAGCTTTCCGGGTAGCTGTCAAAGCTCACATGCAGCATGGTACGACCAGTATTTTCCCCACTCTTTCTTCTTCTACCATTCCTATGATTCGTGCAGCCGCAGAGACTACCGAGAAGATGATGGCGGAACCGGACAGCCCTGTATTAGGACTTCATCTGGAAGGACATTATTTCAATATGGCTATGGCAGGCGGACAGATTCCCGAAAATATCAAAAACCCCGATCCGGAAGAATATATCCCGTTACTGGAGGAAACTCGTTGTATCAAGCGTTGGGATGCTGCGCCGGAGCTTCCGGGAGCCATGCAATTCGGTAAATACATCACGGCGAAAGGAGTGTTGGCTTCCGTAGGACATACGCAGGCGGAGTTTGAGGACATACAGACTGCCTATGAAGCCGGATATACCCATGCTACTCATTTCTATAATGCAATGCCGGGATTCCATAAACGGAAAGAATATAAATACGAAGGTACGGTAGAAAGTATTTACCTGATTGACGACATGACGGTCGAAGTGGTGGCTGACGGTATTCATGTACCACCTACTATTCTGCGTCTTGTTTATAAGATAAAAGGAGTGGAGCGTACCTGCCTGATAACGGATGCACTGGCTTGTGCGGCCAGTGACAGCCAGACTGCTTTTGACCCGCGCGTGATTATTGAAGACGGAGTATGCAAGCTGGCCGACCGTTCTGCTTTGGCAGGAAGTGTGGCTACTATGGACCGCTTGATTCGTACCATGGTGCAGAAAGCGGAAATACCTTTGGCGGATGTGATACGCATGGTATCCGAAACGCCTGCCCGCATAATGGGAGTACTTGACCGCAAAGGAACGCTTGAACGTGGTAAGGATGCCGATATTATTGCCCTCGACAGAGACTTGAATGTGAGAGCCGTATGGGCAATGGGGCAATTAGTGGAAGGTACCAATAAACTGTTTTAAATCTAATAAATAAAGAAGACTATGTTAACTCAGATAATTAACGGTAGAATACTTACCCCGCAAGGCTGGCTGAAAGACGGTTCGGTATTGATTTGTGACGGAAAAATATTAGAGGTGACCAACAGTGACCTGGCAGTTATCGGTGCAACGGTTATTGACGCCCGGGGAATGACAATCGTACCGGGATTTGTCAGTATGCACGCGCACGGAGGTGGCGGACATGATTTTACCGAAGCTACGGAAGAAGCATTCCGCATGGCAACTACCGCGCATTTGAAGCATGGCGCCACCAGTATGTTTCCTACTTTGTCATCCACATCGTTTGAAAAACTTTATCAGGCTGTCGATGTGTGTGAGGGATTGATGCAGGAACCGGATTCTCCAATTCTCGGTCTGCATATTGAGGGACCTTATTTGAATCCGAAAATGGCAGGAAGCCAGTATGAAGGTTTTCTGAAAACTCCTGATGAGAATGAATATATTCCGTTATTGGAACATACTACTTGTATCAAGCGTTGGGATATCAGCCCGGAATTACGTGGAGCGCATGATTTCGCCAAATATACCCGTTCAAAGGGAATAATGACGGCAGTTACACATACAGAAGCCGAATATGATGAGATTAAAGCGGCGTATGCGGTGGGCTTCTCACATGCTGCTCATTTTTACAATGCAATGCCGGGTTTCCACAAACGCCGTGAATATAAATATGAAGGGACGGTGGAGAGTGTATATCTGACAGACGGAATGACGGTAGAAGTTATTGCGGACGGCATTCATTTGCCTGCCACTATTCTGAAACTGGTTTATAAACTGAAAGGAGTGGAGAATACGTGTCTGGTGACTGATGCGCTGGCTTACGCTGCTTACGAAGGACATGAACCGATTGACTCGCGTTATATTATTGAAGATGGAGTGTGTAAAATGGCAGACCATTCCGCGCTGGCCGGTAGTTTGGCTACAATGGATGTGTTGGTGCGTACAATGGTAAAGAAAGCAAATATTCCTTTGGAGGATGCAGTGCGCATGGCTTCCGAGACTCCCGCCCGTTTGATTGGAGTCAGTGACCGGAAAGGGGCATTGGCTAAAGGGCTGGATGCAGATATTGTGATTCTCGATAAGGAGTTGAATGTACGTTGTGTGTGGTCAATGGGAAAGATTGTTCCGGGTACTGATGTTCTTCTGCATAAATAATAATTGCCGGATGAGCGATGTTTGATAGATAACATCCGGTGTTTTAATGAAAATAAAAGTCCGAATCTGAGGTTTGCCTGCAAAGCAAATCAGATTCGGACTTTCTTTATAAAGAAAAGTCGCATACAATTAAGTGTTTCTTCTTTATGGATTGTATTATATATAAACAGATAATTGTACTATGAAAGTAAAGCATTTAGTTGTAGCTTTTCTGTGTATGCTGGGATGTTGTGCGTGTAGCAGTCCGAAAACAGAAGTAAAATCACCGGACGGTCACATCAAGATGACGTTGACGGTAGATGAGAATGGTACTCCGTTTTATAATGTGTCGGTAAATGATTCATTGCTGATAGAAAATTCAAAAATGGGTTTTGTGGAGGGAAACGGTGTTATTCTGGGAGGAGGCTTCCGGATAGAGAAAACCACATTCGACAGCAAAGATGAAACATGGACGCAGCCGTGGGGAGAAAATAAAACCAACCGGAACCATTATAATGAAATGGCTGTCAATCTGATTAATGAGGATCAGGTGCAGTTGACCCTTCGTTTCCGGGTTTTCAATGACGGAGTAGGGTTCCGTTATGAATATAATGTTCCCAATGTGGATTCTCTGATGATAACTGATGAACTGACTACTTTCCACTTCCGTCAGGACGGTACCTCATGGTCGATTCCTGCGAGTGCCGAGACTTATGAATTGCTTTATAAGCAGCAGCCTATTTCCGAAGTGGAGACAGCCAATACTCCTTTTACCTTTAAGACGGCGGATGGTGTTTACGGAAGTATCCATGAAGCGGCATTGTATGATTTCTCCGAAATGACGCTGAAACAAATCGGAGATTACACTTTGAAGGCGGAACTTACTCCCTGGCCGGACGGTATCAAGGTACGCAAAAGCAACCATTTTACAACTTCCTGGCGTACTATCCAGATTGCTCCGGAAGCTGTCGGATTAATCAATTCTTCCCTGATCCTGAACCTGAATGACCCTTGTGTGTTGGAAACTACTGATTGGATTCGTCCTTTGAAATATATCGGTGTATGGTGGGGGATGCATCTGGGTGTAGAGACTTGGAAAATGGATGAACGCCACGGTGCTACCACTGTCAATGCCAAAAAATATATCGACTTCGCTGCTGCCAATAATATAGAAGCGGTATTGTTTGAAGGCTGGAATGAAGGTTGGGAAAGTTGGGGCGGTATGCAGAATTTTGATTTTACGAAACCTTACGCTGACTTTGACATAGATGAAATAGTACGTTATGCCAAGGAAAAAGGAATCGAAATCATTGGACACCATGAAACAGGAGGAAATATCCCGAACTATGAACGGCAAATGGTTCATGCAATGCAATGGTATACCGACCACAGCATCCACATCCTGAAAACAGGTTATGCAGGAGCTTTCCCGAACGGGCTTTCACATCATGGACAATATGGAGTCAACCATTATCAGAAGGTAGTGGAAACAGCTGCGGAGCATAGAATGACATTGGATGCACACGAACCGATTAAGGATACCGGTATCCGCCGTACATGGCCTAACATGATGACGCGCGAAGGAGCCAGAGGTATGGAATGGAATGCATGGAGTGAAGGAAATCCGCCGTCTCATCATGTAATGTTGCCGTTTACCCGCTTGCTGTCCGGTCCAATGGACTACACTCCGGGAACTTTTGATATTTTGTTCCAGCAAACCAAAGACTCTCCCCGTCGTCGGAAATGGAATGACCAGGATAAGGGGAACAGCCGTGTCAACACAACATTGGCGAAGCAGATTGCCAATTGGGTGATTCTATATTCTCCCTTGCAAATGGCTTCTGATATGATTGAGCATTATGAAGGACATCCTGCTTTCCGGTTCTTCCGCGATTTCGACCCGGATTGTGACGAATCCAAGGCATTGGCAGGAGAACCGGGAGAGTTTGTAGCTGTTGTACGTAAAGCGAAAAATAATTATTTCTTCGGAGCAGCTACCAATGAGGCTCCCCGAACACTGGAAATAAAACTGGACTTCCTGAAACCGGGCAAACAATATAAAGCTGTTATCTATGCCGACGGTGAGAAGGCGGACTGGAAAACGAATCCGGCAGATTATCAGATTACGGAACAAACTGTCACAGCTGAAAATACGCTGACTGTACGTATGGCTGCCGGAGGAGGACAGGCTATTTCGTTCATACAACTTTAAGAAAAAATAGGTTAAGATTTAATAGAGGTTTATTGTGTTAGGGATAGGTTTGGTTTTAAGGTAAAAGATTGTTGAATGATGATAGATTAAGGAAATAAAGTTGGTTAGGTTAGAAAAAACGGTGAACAAGCACAGGGGTTTGTTCACCGTTTTTATTTATCTTGTCTTTTGTATACGAAAAAGATCTTATCCTTTTGCTTCCTGATACATGAAACGTTTGATTGATTTCTTCGCTGTCTTTTCAAATTCCTCGAAATGAATTTTAATCTTGCTGATCTGGCAGTAGTTAGGCAATTGTTGATTCAGTTCGACACGGTTGACTTCCATAGCTTTCTGGATATCGTTTTGCTGCAATCCGTGAGCAAATGCATCGTCAAAATCCGGATAGATAAGCGCCACCAGTTTGTCGTGTTGCAATACGATTAATGATTCCGCCACATACGGCATATTATTCAGTTTGCTTTCTATCTCTTCCGGATAGATATTCTGTCCGCTGGAAGTGAGAAGCATATTCTTGCTACGTCCGCGAACAGTTACATAACCTTCTTCATCCATAACGCCCAGATCTCCTGTATGCAACCACCCGTTTACATCAATGATTTGTGCGGTAGCTTCCGGATTCTTATAATATCCGAGCATCATATTCGCTCCCCTGCAAACAATCTCTCCGGCATGAGTTTTAGGATCCGGGGAATCAATGCGGACTTCCATTCGGGTGGTGGCCTTTCCGCAGGAAGCAAGTTTCAATGTATCCCAACGGCTGGAGCAGATAATCGGACCACATTCTGTCATGCCATAAGCAATGGTGTAGGGGAAACCTATCTTTTTGAGAAAAGCTTCTACTTCGGCATTGAAAGGAGCGCCGCCGATAATGATTTCGTCGAAATTACCTCCGAAGATTTCCATAGCTGCCTGGCGGGCCAACGATTTGATTTTGTCATTGACGATAGGTACTTTGAGCAATAACTTTCCGATTTTGCTATCCACTTTAGGGAGGATATCTTTCTTGATAATCTTTTCTACAATCAAAGGTACGCAAGAGATAACTCTGGGCTTAATCTCCGAGAAAGATTGTGAGATGATTTTCGGAGACGGCATACGTGTCAGGAAATAGATATGCGCACCTGCGGAGAAGCCATATAAGAAATCGTATACCATACCGAAAACGTGTCCCATAGGAAGCATGGAAACGATATGGTCGCCCGGTTTGACGGGAAGCATTTCAAAACAATAGGCCACATTCGACCAGATACTGCGATAGGGGAGCATGACACCTTTTGAATAGCCTGTGGTTCCTGAAGTATAGTTGATAATAGCCAGTTCCTCGGGCCTGTCTTTCCGGTAACAGATATGCTCCGGGCGGAAATTCTTCGGGTAACGTTGACCGTATATCGCATTCCGGTGTTCGAAAGCATATGTCAGTTTTTCATTGCGTGATACCAATGATGAGAAATCGGTGAGTGACGCGATTCCTTCCAACAGGGGCATGGCGTCTTCATTCAGGTTTTCCCATGCCTGGTCGCCGACAAAAAGCAGTTTGGCTTCGGAGTGGTTGACAATATTATGGATATTATCCGCTTTAAATTCATGGAGAATAGGAACAATTACGGCTCCGTAAGTGATAGTAGCCAGAAAAGTGACAGCCCAATGGGCACTGTTACGTCCGCAGACTGCTATCTTGTCTCCCGGCTGAATACCGGCACTTTCTAAAACAATGTGGAATTTAGCTATTTTACGAGCCACATCTTTATATTGGAGGGTAATTCCTTTGTAGTCAGTCAAAGAGTCTTTATCCCAGTTCTTGATAATGCTTTGTTCAATATAGTCGATGAACTGATGTTCTTGTTCCATTCGTTTTTGCACATTTAGTTTAAAACTGCGCAAAATTAATACTTCATTAATGTAACCCGAATTTTACAATTAAGTTTTACGGTTAATTAACGGGGGATGTTTGAACATATTTCGTCCCCCGCCTTATTCGGATTCGTTCACTTCCTCTTTTGATTTTTCGGAGATAAGGAGCAACTTGTCTCCTACATGAAGTTTCAGTGTTCCGTTAGGAATTAAAAACTCATCTCCGCGTTTCACTATCATAACCAATGTTCCTTTGGGAAGATTCATATCCTTCAAGGTATCTGCTTCTTCCAGCATTTCCGTGGTAATGGTCATGTCGCTAAGGTCGGAGTCTATTTCTTCCGGCAGCTCCACTCCAAAGTCATTCCCTGTTTTCTCCAGTGGTTTGGAGAGGTTCAGCATGCGGGCAACGAAAGAAATCGTTGTTCCCTGCACAACCAACGAGACAATGGTAATGAAGAATACGATATTAAAGATGATATTCGAACCTTCCACGCCTGCAACTACCGGATAGGTGGCAAAGATGATAGGTACGGCACCGCGTAGTCCTACCCATGATACGAACAACCGTGATTTCATGGTAATCTTCCGGAAAGGGAGCAGGCAGAGGAACACGCTTAACGGACGCCCGATGAGAATCATAAAGACACCGATCAACAAGGCTACTACTGCTACTTCCAGCATTTCGTGCGGATTGACGAGAAGTCCGAGGCAAAGGAACATGATGATTTGGAACAGCCAGGTCAATCCGTCCATAAATGTGTAGATGTCCTTGCGGTGCATGATTTTATTGTTTCCTACCATGATACCTGCGATGTATACGGCAAGGTAACCGTTACCTTTCAGCAAGTCGGTGATAGAAAAGGTGAAGAATACAAAAGCCAGCAATAATATCGGATACAATGCCTGGTTGTCAATATTGAGTTTGTTCAGCATACGGATAGCCAGCTTTCCGAGTACATATCCGGCACCTGCACCTACCATAAACTGAATGACAAATGAACCGACAATAGCACCGACTCCCATACCTGCCGATTGGATAAACTGTATCAGCACAATGGTCAGCATATACGCCATAGGGTCATTACTACCACTTTCCAATTCCAACATGGGACGGAGGTTATGTTTCAGATTCATTTTCTGCGAACGCAGGATAGCGAATACGGAGGCCGAGTCGGTAGACGACATAGTAGCTGCCAATAACAATGAAGTCGTGATAGGCAGATAAATATTTGTCCAACTCATGCCGGATAGCCACCAGATAAACAATCCGGTGAAAAGGGCAGTGAGTAAAACTCCGACGGTAGAAAGCACGATACCTGGTCCTAAAATGGGTTTGATTTCTTTGAACTTCGTATCCATACCTCCCGAAAACAAGATGATGCTTAATGCAACCATACCAATGAATTGTGCATCTTTGGCGTCATGGAACTGGAGTCCGAGCCCGTCACTTCCGAATAGCATTCCTACTACAAGGAATAGTAATAAAGTGGGCACTCCGAAGCGGTATCCGGTTTTTCCAACAACAATGCTGACGAAAAGTAAGATAGAACCAATAAGTAAGGTGTTTTCTGCTGTAAATATCATAGGCAATATATTATTAAGTTATAAAATTGTCGTATTCGTTCTCACCGTGCGAAGTTACACATTATTAACAACAAATTAAAGGGCTTTTTGGATGTATTTTTGTGAAAAAAGGTAGTTAAATTGTCTAAAAAGATTAATTTTGCACTCAATTAATCTACATCATACTTATGGATTCAAATAATCTTACTCCTTTAAGGAAAGGGATAGTGGGAGTACAATTCCTGTTTGTAGCCTTTGGAGCTACGGTCCTTGTACCGTTATTGGTCGGGCTCGACCCTTCCACTGCTTTATTTACCGCCGGAATCGGTACTCTTATCTTTCACGCTGTCACTCGTGGGAAGGTTCCTATTTTCTTGGGAAGTAGTTTTGCTTTTATTGCTCCTATCATAAAAGCGACGGAACTTTACGGATTACCCGGCACTTTATCGGGCATGGTAGGGGTTGCGCTTGTTTATTTTGTAATGAGTGCGCTTGTCAAGTGGCAGGGGATAAGGGTAATTGAGAAATTGTTTCCTCCGGTTGTCATAGGTCCGGTCATTATTCTGATTGGACTGTCTCTGGCGGGAACCGGTGTGAATATGGCAAAAGAAAACTGGGTGCTGGCCTTGTTGTCGTTGGTTACTGCGGTTATTGTTTCGATGAAAGCGAAAGGACTTTTAAAACTGATACCTATCTTTTGTGGGATTATAGTAGGTTATCTGGCCGCATGGCTTTTCTATGATTTGGATTTATCCGGTGTCAGAGATGCGGCATGGATTGGTTTGCCTCAATTTGTTTTCCCTAAGTTTTCGTGGGAACCGGTGCTGTTTATGATTCCGGTAGCGATTGCTCCGGTGATAGAGCATATTGGTGATGTATATGTGGTCAACACTGTTGCCGGAAAAGATTTTGTGAAAGACCCCGGTCTGCATCGTACTTTATTGGGAGACGGTCTGGCTTGTTTTTTTGCCGGACTGGTAGGCGGCCCTCCTGTAACTACTTATTCCGAAGTAACGGGTGCCATGTCTCTGACGAAGATCACTAATCCGCAGGTAATCCGGATTGCCGCGTTTTCTGCTATCTTATTTTCTGTTATAGGTAAGATCAGTGCATTGTTGAAATCAATTCCGAGTGCAGTGTTGGGTGGAATTATGCTTTTACTCTTCGGTACAATAGCCTGTGCGGGTATAGCCAATCTGGTAAATAATTGTATTGACTTGAGTCGTACAAGGAATATTATCATCGTATCTTTAACATTGACTGTCGGTATCGGCGGAGCTGTTTTTACCTGGGGGGAATTTTCTTTATCCGGTATCGGACTGGCAGCTTTGGTAGGCGTACTCCTTAATTTGATTTTGCCGAGAAATGACTGACCGGAAAGAATAAGTTGATTCTACTATAAATTTCAGGCGCGGACGATACAAAAACATTGCATTGTCCGTGCCTTTATGTAAGATTCAGGTTCTATTAGTTATGACAGAAATTTCATAATATCTTCATCTACCGAACTGATACCACCGATTCCGAATTGGTCTATCAACACATTTTTTACGTTCGGAGAAAGGAAAGCGGGGAGGGTAGGACCCAGATGAATGTTTTTCACTCCCAAAGCTAATAAGGCCAGCAATACGATAACGGCTTTCTGTTCATACCAAGCAATGTTATATACAATAGGCAACTTGTTTACATCATCCAAACCGAAGATTTCTTTCAGTTTCAGGGCAATGACGGCTAGTGAATAACTGTCGTTACACTGTCCTGCATCCAGTACACGGGGAATACCGTTGATATCACCTAAAGACAACTTGTTGTATCTGTATTTTGCACATCCGGCTGTCAGGATAACCGTATCGTTCGGAAGTTTCCGGGCAAACTCTGTGTAATATTCACGACTCTTCATACGTCCGTCGCATCCTGCCATGACAAAGAACTTACGAATCGCACCGCTCTTTACAGCTTCTACTACTTTGTCTGCCAAAGCCGTCACTTGCGCATGGGCAAACCCGCCGATAAGAGTACCGTTTTCTATTGCTACCGGTGGCTGGCATTGCTTGGCGTGGGCAATCAGTGCAGAGAAATCTTTTGGTTTTCCGTCCTTACGTTCCGGGATATAATGTGCTCCTTCCAGTCCGCAAGCACCGGTGACATAGATACGATCCTTGTAGCTGGCGTTGGAACGTGGAGGAACAATGCAGTTGCTTGTAAACAGAATCGGCCCGTTGAAACTTTCAAACTCCTCCTTTTGTTTCCACCAGGCATTCCCGTAGTTTCCTGCCAGATGTTTGTATTTCTTTAGTTGGGGATAGTAATGGGCCGGAAGCATTTCGCTGTGAGTATAGATGTCTATTCCCGTACCTTCCGTTTGTTCCAGCAGTTCTTCGAGGTCTTTCAGGTCATGCCCGCTGATAAGGATACCCGGATTGTTGCGTACACCGATATTGACTTCGGTAATTTCGGGATTGCCGTAACTGCTTGTATTGGCAGTATCCAGTTGTGCCATGGCAGACACCCCATGTTGACCTGTCTCCAGTGTAAGTTGAACCAGTTCTTCCATAGTTATATCATTGCGGGTCAGTTCAGCTAATGCATGTTGCATGAAGGCGAAGATTTCCGGTGACTGGTAACCCAGGTTATGTGCGTGCTCTACATAGGCTGCCATTCCTTTCAGTCCGTAGTGCACCAGTTCTTTTAACGAACGGATGTCTTCGTCTGGTGTGCGAAGCACCCCCACTGTTTTAGCCTTTTCTTCAAATTCATCTTCATTGCCGTTCCAAAGACATTCGTCGGGAGCGTTTTTGATAGAAACCTTACCGCCCAGTTCTTTTTTCAAGCGTAGTCCTTCCTTTATTTTCCCAATAATGGCTGCTTTGTCAAAGTTGGCATTGGTAATAGTGATAAAGAGAGAATCATAGATAAATTTGTCCGCTTCTTCGGAGGAATGTCCTTCTTTACGCAGGTGTTCGTTGTACACGGCAATTCCACGTATTACAAAGAGTAACAGGTCTTGCAGGTTAGCCACTTCGGATGTTTTACCGCATACTCCTTTTAAGGTACAACCTGTACCCATTGCGGTTTCTTGACATTGATAACAGAACATACTCATAACATTTACGTTTTAATTAGTCTTCTTGATTAATGAACGCAAATGTAGCGCAAAGGTTGCGGGCAGTTCTGTAACTAATGTTACAACAATGAATATTTTTTTGTGGATACCGGCAAACTCTATTGGATAAGCCGGACAAGCTCTTCTTTTTGAAGGATAGTGATCTGTTTCCGGTCGGCAGTGAGTAATCCGTCTTCCTGCATGTGTGCCAATTCGCGTGCCAACGAAGGACGGGATACTCCGAAATAATCACTTAATTCCTGTTGCGATCGGTCGAGGGTGATATGTAACTGTTGTTGCTGCTTATATAGGCGAAGTAAATAAGAAGCAATCTTCTGCCTGATAGTCTTGAAAGACATGAAAAAGAGCTTGTCGGATAAAGTCCGTGCGTAGTTGGCAGAAAGGTTCATATAATTTTCGAGAAACTGCTCGTTCTTGCGGAACAATTCCAGAACACTTGTTTTAGGAATTTCTATAACCTCTGTCGGTTCGTTGGCTGTCACCTCCACCGGATAACGATTTTCTTCGCCAAACAGAAAAAGCGGGGCAATCGCTCTGGGGGCGGCAATATCTTCTACCTTTATTAATCTTCCGGAATAGTCTATCATTTCTCCGCGAACACTGCCTTTGGTCAGAATGACGAGGCGGTTGCATACATCCCCCTGCCGTGCCAGAATTTCCCCTTTCTTATAAGAACGGGTGTGGAAACTTATTTCTTCCAGATTGGCGGATAGTTTTTCCGGAGTTATTCCCCGGAATAACGGATTATTGATAAGTACGGGTATCATAGGCTACTCTGTTATTTGAATTTTAATATGAACTTAGTCTCTTTATCATCCGGAATCAATGTTAGGCTACCACCCGAAAGCCTCATAATCTGGCGGGAGATGCTTAGTCCGATTCCGCTTCCTCTTTCTTTGGTCGTAAAGAAAGGGATGAATATATGTTCCGCAAATTCAGGAGGGATAGCAGGGCCATTGTTTTTTATCTCAATCAGTACTTCTTCCGCGTCGTTGCAATGAGCCTGTATCGCAATGCGTCCGCCGGGCTGATTGCCGATTGCCTGCACTGCGTTTTTCAGAAGATTGATAACGACTTGTGAAATGAGATTCTCGTCTGCATGGAGGATCAGGTCGGCGGGAATAACCTCTGTATGGAAAGTAATATGATTACACGGATTCTGGTGCCGGGTCAGTTCGACCATTCGTTCGATGAATGCTTTCAAATAAAACAAAGAAGGCTCCGGAGTCGGGATACGTGTGAATTTTCGGTAAGATTCGACAAAAGAAAGCAAGCCTTTGCCGGTGGTACTGATAGTCTGCAAGCCATGGCTGATTTCTTCGTCTTTATCTTTCACCATGGACAAAAGTGTATCACTTAACGAGGTGATAGGAGTGACGGAGTTCATAATTTCATGGGTGAGTACACGAGTTAACCGAATCCATGAATCGATCTCTTTTTCATCCAGTTCGATGTTGATATCATTCAGAGCCAGGATACGCAAATGCTCTTTATGAACATTAATTTCCGAAACACGTATGGATAGATTGACTGTTCCCCGTTCGTTATGAAACATGACTTGTAGTTTATCCCCCGGGCGGCAGTTTTCCATTTTTTCCATGAGTGTAGCGTCTACTTTACTTAACTGGCGGATATGTGTGAATATGTTGAGTCCCAGAAGCCGGAGTGCTTCTTTATTCTTCTGATATACAGCTCCATTGTCATTGAGCACTAATAATCCCGTACTCACGAAGTCGAGTATCAATTCGTAATACTTCTCTTGTTGGGCTGTTTCTGCTTTTACATTGTATAAAATGTGTCCCACCCGGTTGAGTGCCTGATTGATCTGCCTGCTTTCCGGAGTACCGTATTCCTCAGGGAAGTGAAAGGAATTATCATTATTTTCCAATGCATCAATCATAAAAAGTACCTGTTTGACGTGGGTACGGTAAAGTCGGATTTGCCATAATATGCATAGGATTAAAAGGCAAATACAGACTCCAAACCATGTATAAGATTGAAGGATACCGAAACGGGCGGTGACTGTACAAACGAGTACTGTCAATACGACTCTGAACCAGTACTGCCGTGTTATATATTGAAGATACCGGTTCATAATCCGAATTTTTTCATCTTGTTATAAAGTGTCTGCCGGGTAATTCCTAACTGGGTGGCTACTGCCGACAAATTTCCGGCACAAGCCTCCAATGCTTTCCGTATCATTTGTTTCTCCATATCTTCTAAAGTGGAAATGTTTCTTTCCGGAGATTCTATTTTCCGGGAAGATAATTGAAGGATCTCAGCAGGAATCAGCGGCTCATCGTTAATGATGACAACTTTCTCAATAACGTGCTCCAGCTCACGGATATTTCCGTACCAAGGATGTATTGACAGTTTTTCTTTTGCCGCAGAACTGAATTTCATCGGCTCTTTGTCGTATTGCTTGCAGAAGCGGATCATGAACCTTTCGGCAAGAGGAATAATATCTTCTTTCCGTTCCCGGAGTGAAGGTATCTCTATATGGATTGTATTGATACGATAGAGCAAATCTTCCCGGAATTCTCCGTTATCTACCATTTCTTGCAAATTACGGTTGGTGGCACAAATCAGGCGGATGTCGATCGGCATCGGGCTATTGCTTCCCACTCGCACGATGCTTCTTCGTTGAATGGCAGTCAGCAGTTTGGCTTGCAGATGATAGGGCAAGTTTCCTATCTCGTCAAGGAATAACGTACTTTTATCTGCGGCTTCGAACTTACCTGTCCGGTCGGTATGCGCATCTGTGAAAGACCCTTTCACATGGCCGAAAAGTTCACTTTCGAATAGTGACTCAGTGATAGCTCCCATATCTACGGCAATCATTTCCTTTTGTCGTCGATTGGAAAGCGCATGGATTTCTCGTGCCAGAATTTCTTTCCCTGTTCCGTTTTCACCTGTAATCAGGATGTTGGCATCTGTAACGGCAACCTTTTCAATCAACATTCGGAGTTGTTGCATGGCTTTACTTTCTCCCCAATATATCGGCTGGACACCGGCGGATTCCTTTCTTGCTCCTCCTTTTTTTTCGTTTCTCACAGACTGTGCGGCGGTTTGTAAAGTCTCTACCAGTTTTTGGTTGTTCCAGGGTTTCACGATGAAATCCGTCGCTCCTTCCTTGATTCCCCGGATAGCGAGTTCAATGTCGGCGTATGCAGTAAAGAGTACGATGGGAAGTTCCGGACGTACTTTCTTTATCTCGTGCAACCAGAACAAACCTTCATTACCGGTATTGATTCCCGAAGTGAAGTTCATATCCAACAATATCACTTCCGGCATTTCTTCCTGCATCACAGTGATGAGGGTGACAGGTGAAGAAAGTGTGACGACCTTTGAAAAATAACTTTTCAGCAAGATCTCTACGGCAGTCAGTACTCCTTTGTTGTCGTCTACAATGATGATTGTTCCCGATTTACTCATATTCGATTAAGTTTATCAGGTACAAACTTACGAAAAAATCTCTGGAAAAGCCGAATGAGAAGGGACAAATAGTAATTCCTTTTTATACCCATGAAGGAAGTGGCCTGTCCGACACAGAAAATCATCTGAAAGAAGCATGTAGCGGAGCTACTATATTGAAAGGATTGGCAATACGGGGAACAATAGCACAAAAATCATAGGAACAGGCCAGAAAAACTGTGTTGTCATGGTTAAATAAATATTTGACCTAAATTATCCCAAAATGAGCTAGGGCATTATAAATGCCGTCCTCGTCCACATCGTCTGTAACATAGTCGGCATAGTTCTTGATCAAATCCGATGCGCCGCCCATCGCAATACCGGTTCCTGCCGCACGGAGCATGGGTATATCGTTGCCACCGTCTCCGAATGCCATGCTTTCATCCAAAGAAAAACCTAAATAATCTGCCATATCAGCCATTCCTGAAGCCTTGTTCGTATCGGCAACATTCACATCTGCGAAATACGGATTCCAACGCGAAACAGTCAAGTTGGGAAGTTGCGTCATAATTTCCTTCTCTACATCTTCACCACAATAAATGCAAAGTTGGCGACACTTACACGCATTAAATTCCTTGTCTATGTCCACAACCAGAGGAATCGGATGATTGGTAAGTTCGGAAAGTGCTATAACGGTATCATTTACATAATTGACAAGTATTCCTTTATCTACTTCCAATGCCAAAGGGAAACTATATTTTTCTGCAAGATTACGGACTATTCTGAAATCTTCATGACTGATTTGGCGGGAAGTGATTTCAGTGCCGTCACGGAGCAGGCAATGGGAACCGTTCAGTGAGACGACCGCATCATACGGGATGGCGTCCAGTTCGCCAAGGTCTGTCGCCACTCTGCCTGTTGCTATAATAATCTTAATGCCATTGTTATGTACCTGATTTAGGGCATCAATCGTTGTTTGTGGTATTTTATGTGTTTTGAAACTGATTAGAGTTCCGTCCACATCAAGAAAAATCGCTTTAGTCTTCATTTTACGTCCTTTCTTTTTTTATTGTGATACTACAGATTTGGCAGTCAAGAATCAAAATGGTTTGACTGCGTTACCTCGATTTTAGCCTTTCTTTCAAACCTCCTTTGTTTTAGGAGGTTTGAAAAATTTTCCAAATTTACGAAAAATATTTTATAGCCATTGGAACTTTAATCCGAAAGATAAGCTCAAATAATCACGGGGGCGGAGATAACTATTTTGTACGGCACTAACCAGATAAAGGTCACAAGTACTTATTTCATAGAAAAAAGTAACCGACTTAGCTAAAAATCTGCGTTGCGGGTCAATGTCATAAGTCAGTCGTTGTCCCATATAAATATGAATACGTACTTTGCTCGAAAATCCATAATACCCTTTAGGATAACGGTCCGGTTCGTTTACCCAGAACTGATCTCCGAAGACTGTGTTCAGGTAGAGTCCGCAGGCAAGAGGTTCCGTCGAGAATCCTTTTCCTATATTAATACTCCAGGGCATATAGTTCTGTTTCAGTGTCATTGTCACTTTTGTCTTTTTCGACGAATATTTCGGGATGAATCCGAGCAATATATCTGTTTCCCATTGATTCCGTTTTCCGTAATCCCACCCTGTACCGAAGGAGAGCAATCCCATGTTTCCGGCATATTGGATTTTAGCATGAGTCGGGATAATCCGTTCCCAGTTTTTGCGGAAGCGATGTACCCGATTGTCATAACCGGTTCTCTTTACAGCTTTGGGTATAACGGGTAGCACAGTGTCTGCCTTGATGATAGTAAACAAAGAGTCTCCTGTATGAAAGGCGATAATTGAGTCAGCTTTTACTGCAAAATATAATGAATCGCGCTTATATGTATTGATAACTGTATCTGTTTTACAAGTAGCTGAACTTGGACAGGTAAAGAATAACAGGATAATTATCAGTCCTGCCCGTCCGATGTATTTAATATTTAACCAGTTCATATTCATATTTCTCCGAGGTTATGGTAAATACCAGGTAAGTACGCTTGTCCATGCTGTCACTGGTAACATAGTGTATGCCGTCATCAAAAATCACATCATCCCGATAGTGATGAGTATGGGCGGCAGTGCAAAACTGAATTCCGGGATATTGTTTGACATAATGCTGGAACATTTTTACTACATTGTCATTGAATACGTCTGTATACGGTCGTGCATGCATACTTATGACTGTTTTGTTAAATTCATCTGTCCTGTTTGTCAGTTCATTTTCCATAAAGGTGAAATCCGGTACAGGTTCTGAGTAATCATATTCCAATGCATTCGTATTGAGACAAACGAATTTCACATCACCGGCAATAAAGGAGAAGTTGGTAGGACCGAATATCGCTTTGTACGTTTCTGCCCCCGTACCCAGACAATCATGGTTTCCTATGAGGGTTACATAGGGAACACTCAATCCGTTCATAATATCCCGTTGCCAAAGAAATTCTTTAGTAACTCCGAAGTCACTCATATCTCCGCCATGAATAACGAAGTCGATATCATTTCTCTTATTGATTGCTTTTACGAAATCCTCCGTTTCATCGTACCACCGTTGTGAGTCGCCCATAGTGACAAAGCGGATTGTCTTTTTACCTTTACAGTCAGCTTCTATTTGTTCAATGTTATGAGCGTTTACATCTGTCTCTCCACTGATACGCACATCATAGGGATGATAGTCGATCATACCACACCCGGTCAGAAGCAGACAGGACAGAAGAGTGAATAAATTCTTGTTTAACATAAATAAAACATTTAGTTATTGAAAACTTGATGCGAAGATAGAGTTTTCAAATGAGATAACGATGATTACTTATGATAAATAGGAAAAAAAGAACAATAAAGAGGCGGAAATATCTACTTTCGATTCTTTATGAGAAAGAACTGAACTATTGATCTTTGTCTAATAATTAGACATCACTGTCTAATTATTAGACAAAAACTATCTGATGTTGAATGGTATAACTGGTTGATAATGAGTGAAAAGATGACTTTGGCATACTTTCTGTTTTTCAAATTGAAGATATAACAAAATAAATTAATGATGAGACACTTTTATTATACGATTCAAACGTTGCTCCATGAACGAGGCGTGAATATTATCAAGATTATCTCAATGACATTGGGGATATTTGTTGGTATCTTATTGTTTTCCTGTGTTGCTTTCCAGTTGAGTTACTATAATTTTTGTCCTCAGTCGGAGCAGTTATATGTCACATATATGGATGGACCTTTTACTTATAGTCCTTTTTCAGCGGCTATGCGTGAGAACTTCCCGAAAGAAGTGGAGGATGCCACCATATTGAGGGACATGGGAACAAATGTTTTTTATAATGGAAATGTTCGCCTAACGGAGTCTACGATATATGCTGACGAGCATTTGTTTTCCACATTGGGTTTAAAACTGTTAATCGGTAAGGCAGAAGAACTAACCCGTCCTGATGTTTTATTCATATCCCGTTCGTTGGCGGAAAAAATAAGAGAAGGGAACAGTTTGGAAAGTGTTATAGGCAAGACTTTATCCGTTGACCGCAAAGAGCCGATGAGCATACGTGGTGTCTTTGAAGATATGGGTGAAAACGCAGATATACATTTTGATGTAGTGGTACCGATGAGCAAGTTGTGGAATCTGGCTCGTGGGGGCTGGGGATATGATATCAGTTATATGTCGATTATTCGTTTTCGCGATCCTGCTAAAGATATAAAGGCGGTGGAAGCACGAATACCTGATATGCTTAAGAAATACATGGCTGACTCCTCGAATAAAAAGAAATCTCATCGTTTTTCTTTCCGTCCTTTATTAGAATATCATACGGCAGATCCGACAGTACGGCTTATGATATTAATGATGTCCGTGCTGGGGATTGCAATCTTGTTGATTGCAGCTTTTGATTATGTGCTCATTGCCGTTTCATCTTTAGCCAGGAGGGCAAAGTCTATCGGAGTACACAAATGTTGTGGTGCAACAGATAACAGTATTTTTAGAATGTTTCTGACAGAGACAGCTCTTGTTCTTTTCATTTCAGTATTGCTGACGATGTTGCTCATTTTTCAGTTTCGGGAGTTTGTGGAAGAAATTGCCGGTATACGTTTAAGTTCACTTTTTACGTGGCAGACACTTTGGGTACCGTTGACCGTACTTTTGGTTGTTTTTATCTTGGCGGGCGCCATACCGGCAAGCATATTCGCATCAATTCCTGTAACGCAAGTTTTTCGACGTTATGCAGAACGTAAGACATCTTGGAAACGTCCGTTGTTGTTTATCCAATTTGCCGGTATGACTTTTATTTTAGGTTTTCTTATGGTTGTATTCTGCCAATATCACATGGCGATGAACAAAGATTTGGGATATAATCCCGAACGCGTGGTAATGGGTTGGAAGAAGCTGGGCAGTAACCGGCAAAATGCCAAGAGTTTTTTTATGAATTTGCCTATGGTTGAGGAACATGGGGTAGGTCAGCAGGCCATCTGGAGAAGTTGGTCGGGAGAGGTGTTCAATGTGGGGGAAGGACGGACTATCAAAGGCCGGTTTGAGTGGATCGGAGATGATTTTGTACCTATGATGAAAATACAGATATTACATGGCAAAAATGTAACATCTCCAAAAGAGGCCTTAGTGAATGAAGAGTTTGTACGTCGGGCCGGATGGACGGATGAGCCGATAGGGAAACAGTTGTCTATATGGGGAAAGGAAGTTACAATCGTTGGCGTAATGAAGAATTTCTCTGTTCAAAGTGTATATCATCCTCAGTATCCGGTATTACTGTTGGGAAGCGGTAGTGATTCTAACCCGGGACTTCATTACGTACGATTGAAAGAGCCTTTTGATGAGAACCTGAAGAAACTGAATGCATTAATGGCAGAAACTTTTCCAACAGAAGACGTTGTCTTTTATTCGCTGACTCAAAAGCTGGATGAGCAATATACGGATATTACACGTTTTCGGAATGCAGTACTTTTGGCGTCAATCTCTATTTTCTTTATAGCCTTAATGGGATTGTTGGGATATGTCGGTGACGAGATTCGTTTTTGCAGGAAAGAGATTGCTATCCGAAAAGTGAATGGTGCGGATACTTGTGGCATATTGAAATTGTTTTCCGCAAACGTATTGTGGACAGCCCTTCCGGCGGTGCTTATCGGTGCAGGACTGGCCTATTGGATAGGTATGAAATGGTTGGAACAATTTAGTGAATCCGTCAATCTGAGTATTTGGTTATTTGCCGGAGTCATAGCGTTTGTATTAGTTGTGATACTAGTTTGTGTAATACTTAAAGCATGGGAAGTTGCTAATGAGAATCCGGTGAACAGCATAGCGAATGAATAATTGAAATATAATGAATTTAAAATATAATTGAGAAAAATGATACAAATCGAAAACATCAGTAAAGTATTCCGTACTTCCGAAGTGGAGACGGTTGCATTGAATCATGTAAATCTAGAAGTAAAAGAAGGAGAGTTCGTAGCTATTATGGGACCCTCGGGCTGTGGTAAATCCACTTTGTTGAATATCCTCGGACTTTTGGATAATCCTACCGAAGGCTCCTATCAGTTAATGGGGCAGGAAGTTGCCGGGCTGAAAGAGAAAGAACGTACTCATATGCGTAAGGGTAAGTTAGGTTTTGTATTTCAGAGTTTCAATCTGATAGACGAATTGAATGTTTATGAAAACGTAGAACTTCCGCTTACTTATCTGGGACTAAAATCTTCCGAACGTCGCCGAATGGTAGAAGATATTCTGAAACGGATGAACATCAGCCACCGTGCCAAACACTTCCCGCAACAACTCTCCGGCGGGCAGCAACAACGTGTGGCAATCGCCCGTGCGGTTGTCACCAATCCTAAACTAATTCTTGCCGATGAGCCTACGGGTAACCTTGATTCAAAGAATGGTGCCGAAGTAATGAACCTGCTGACAGAACTGAATAAGGAAGGAACTACAATTATTATGGTGACTCACTCACAGCATGATGCGAGTTTTGCTCATCGCACTGTACATTTGTTCGATGGAAGTATTGTAGCGAGTGTAACAGCCTAAATGAAAAATCGACAATGAGACAAATCTACTATACTTTATGCACATTGTTACGCGAATGCGGGTCGAATATCATAAGAGTAATATCCCTCTCTTTAGGTCTTACCATTGGTGTGCTGCTTTTCTCACAAATAGCCTTTGAACTGAGCTATGAACAATGCTATCCGGAAGCGGAACGTCTGGCTCTTGTGCGGTGTCAGATGACAAATGCCAGTACAGGAGAGACAAGAGGGGATGATGGAGAAAATAGCTATGATTATACCGTCTTTGATGTGGTGGCAGCTACTTTGGCGCAAGATATGCCCGATGAAATAGAAACAGCCAGTTGTGTACTTCCTCAAACAGGTTTTAGTATTTATTATGAAGATAAACTGCTATCTGATATAAATTACATCTACGGAGACACTTGTTTCTTTCAGACCTTCGGCATACCGGTACTGAAAGGAACCCCCAAAGATATGATTATGCCCGGAAGCGTTTTTGTATCTCAAAGCTTTGCCCGTAGAATATTTGGGGATGAAAATCCTATAGGAAAGGTGCTTTCGGCAGATAAACGACATGACTTTATCATTCGTGGCATATATAAGGACGTACCGGAAAATACGATGCTCGTTCACGACTTTGTTGTGTCTGTTCATCGGAACGGTGGTTATCAGGGAGGAGCAGGTTGGAGAGGAAATGATGTCTTTTATGCTTTTCTCCGTTTACGCGATGCTTCGGATATTGATAAGGTGAACAGTAATATTCAGCGAGTGATTAAAAAATATACGTCTTTGGATTTGGACGGCTGGAAAGTTGAATTTAGTGCTATCCCACTGGTGAAGCGTCATTTGTCCTCTCCTGAAGTACAGAAACGGCTGGCTATTTACGGATTCCTCGGCTTTGCTGTTTTCTTTGTAGCAATCATGAATTATATGTTGATATCCATTGCCACTTTGAGCCGCCGTGCGAAAGGAGTAGGTGTACATAAATGTAATGGAGCTAGTTCGACCAATATCTTCAATATGTTTCTGGTAGAGACAGGAGTCCTTGTCATTATCTCCGTATTACTTAGCTTCTTACTGATTTTCAATACACGTGGTTTGATTGAAGATTTACTTTCTGTCCGGCTTTCCTCGCTTTTTACATGGGAAACATTATGGGTGCCGTTACTCACTATCCTTGTACTTTTCATCGTGGCGGGCGGCATGCCGGGACGACTATTTTCACGTATTCCTGTCACGCAAGTGTTCCGTCGGTATACCGACGGAAAGAAAGGTTGGAAACGCTCTCTGCTATTTGTGCAATTTACAGGAGTATCTTTCGTTTTGGGGTTACTATTGGTCACTTTATTACAGTACAGTCATCTTATGAACCGAGATATGGGGATCGTTGTGCCTGGTTTGACTCAAGCCGAAAGTTGGCTTCCCGGAGAGACGGTAGCGCATATAAAGGATGAATTGCGCCGCCAACCCATGGTAGAAGGAGTAACGGTTGCAGCGAATAGTGTGCTTGGCGAGTATTGGACACGAGGGCTGATAAATAATGAGGGTAAACGGATTACTACACTCAATTTCAACTATTGCCATTATAATTATCCTGAAGTAATGGGCATCAAAATAATAGAAGGAACTGATTTGAAAAAGCAGGACGATCTGCTGGTAAATGAAGAAGTGGTGCGCCTGATGAAGTGGACCGACGGTGCAGTGGGGAAGCGGTTGAATGACGTTCCGGGAACGATTGTAGGTGTTTTCCGGGATATCCGTAACACTAGCTTTTATTCACCCCAGTCTCCCATTGCGCTGATCGGAGATGAGAAGTATCATGCGAATCATGCATTCAATGTTCGCCTGAAAGAACCTTATAGTGAAAATCTGAAACGTCTGAATAAGTTTATGGAAAATACATTCCCGAATGTCGCTTTACGCTTTGTCTTGGTTGATGATATAATAAAAGGTGTATATAAAGATGTGTATCGTTTCCGCAATTCCGTCTGGATTACTTCTGCTTTCATTCTGCTGATTGTCATCATGGGACTGATTGGCTATGTGAACGATGAAACTCAACGCCGGAGCAAAGAGATAGCTATCCGGAAGGTGAACGGAGCTGAAGCCTCACACATCTTGAGGTTACTGACACGCGATATTCTTTGCGTTTCCGCCATTTCTATCCTGATAGGTACGGCTGTGTCTTATTTTGCAGGACGGGCATGGCTCGACCAGTTTGCAGAACAGATTGATTTGAATCCGTTACTTTTTATAGGTACAGCCTTATTTGTTCAATTGCTGATTATACTTTGTGTGGTACTCAAAGCATGGTATATTGCCAATGAAAATCCGGTAAAGAGTATCAAAAACGAATAGAAATAATAGGCAGAATAGGGTAGATACTACCTTATTCTGCTATCGGATGTTGTTTGGAAACCTTCTTGATATAGATTATTAAACTGACTACCGCCGTGATAAATGCCAACGCATCCGACACCGGCATACTAATCCAGATCCCCTTCAATCCCCACCAGTTAGGGAAAAGTAACAAACAAGGCAACAAATAAAGCAACTGCCGTGTCAACGACAGGAAAATACTTATTTTAGCCTTGCCGATGCTTTGGAAGAAGTTACCGATAACAATTTGTGCTCCTACGAATGGGAACATAATCACCGTGATGCGAAGCCCGTCGACGGCAAGATCGATCAAATGATCGCTGTCTGTGAAAATGGCCGATACTGCATGGGGAAAAAGTTCACAGATAAAGAATCCGCTACTGGTGATAACCACCCCCGAAACAATTCCCAGTTTCAACGTCTGTTTCACCCGGTCTATCTTCTGTGCTCCGAAGTTGTAGCCTACAATAGGCTGCATTCCCATAGTTAATCCGAGCACAATCATTACATAAAGCGTTAGCAACCGGTTGATAATACCATATGCCCCGATAGCCATATCGCCTCCATGATTTTGTAGACTGTTATTGATAATGATTACTATGACACAAGCACATACATTCATCAGGAACGACGACATGCCGATAGCGAAGATATTGCCGACGATTCTACGCTTCATCTTCCATACCTTCCCTTCAAAATGTACCGTACTGTCCTGCTTGAAGAAATGGCTCACTACCCACACCATACCGATCAACTGTGAAATGACTGTTGCCGTGGCAGCTCCTCGCATTCCCCATTCAAAGTGAAAGATAAAGATAGGAGCGAGGATGATGTTGGAGAGCACCGTTGCCATGGAAGTAATCATAGCCTTCTTCGGATATCCGGTGGCACGCATCACGTTATTCAGCCCGATCATCGTATACGTGATCGGTGTTCCCAATAAAATAACCTGCATAAAGCTGCGGGCATAAGGAAGCGTATCTGCGCTGGCACCGAAAAAGACTAGTATATCATCGAGGAAGATAAAAGACAATATTCCGAAAAAGAAAGAATTGGTGATACAAAGCATTAACGTGTGCGACAGGATTTCCGTAGCCCCTTTCATATCTTTCTGCCCTAGCCGGATAGATGCGAGCGTGGAACCTCCGGCAGAAACAAGTGTACAGAAGGCAACCACCAGATTCATCAGAGGGAAACTCACCGCCAGTCCGGCGATAGCCATGGCGCCTACACCGTGCCCGATGAATATGCTGTCAATAATATTGTAGATAGAAGTAATTGTCATCCCGATAATGGCAGGGATAGAATACTGCAACAGCAGTTTGCCGATACTCTCTTTTCCTAATATATGCGGGTCGTTTTTACTCATGCGCCTGAATCTTTAATGTTGGATGAAAAACGAAAGTTACGTTTTTTTAAGTAGTGCAAAGGTACGAATAATTTGCCTGATTCGATGATTATTCGGAACTTTGCACAAGTCAATACACAAGGTTTAACGTTTAAGGTAAAAAGAAAGTTTAGCTATGGATACAACAAAAATAATTGCAGTATTATTCGATTTTGACGGTGTGATTATGGACACCGAAACCCAGTATACTGTCTTTTGGAACGAGCAAGGGCATAAGTACCTAGGGGAAGAAGACTTCGGCCGCTGTATTAAAGGGCAAACATTGACACAAATCTATGAGAAATATTTCTCGGACAAACTGGAAGCTCAGGAAGAAATAACCGCCCGCCTCAATCTCTTTGAGAAAGCGATGTCCTACGAATATATTCCCGGTGTAGAAGCTTTTATCGCTGACCTTCGCCGTCATGGTGCAAAGATAGCGGTGGTGACCAGTTCCAATGAAGATAAGATGCAGAATGTTTATAACGCTCACCCCGAATTTAAAGGAATGGTAGACCGAATTCTGACCGGCGAGATGTTCGCCCATTCCAAGCCTGCTCCCGATTGTTTCCTGTTGGGTATGGAAGTATTCAGTGCGACTCCCGAAAACACCTACGTATTTGAAGACTCTTTCCACGGGTTGCAAGCCGGAATGACATCCGGTGCTACCGTTATCGGTCTCGCCACTACTAACACACGAAAGGCCATTACCGGAAAAGCACACTATATAATAGATGACTTTGCGGAAATGACCTACGAAAAATTGCTTACGATGCAACGTTAACGCTATTTCCTACAATATTTCAGTTTATCCTTTCAATCGTTGCAAGGCAATTTTAGAGAACGATTGAAAGGATTTCTTGTTTTTCTTTCCCAGTTATGAATTAAATGTTATAACTTTGCCACAATTTTTGATAGCATCCGACGCTATTATGGTACTTTAGTTTTTAATTTAAAATTTAAAAGACATGGCTGGTTATATATCAGATGATACAAGAAAAGTGACTACTCATCGCCTGGTTGAAATGAAACAGAGAGGCGAAAAAATATCTATGCTTACTGCGTATGATTACACTATGGCACAAATTGTAGACGGTGCGGGAATGGATGTAATCCTTGTAGGCGACTCTGCTTCTAATGTAATGGCGGGTAATGTGACTACATTGCCTATCACTCTCGACCAGATGATTTATCATGCTAAATCCGTGGTTCGCGGAGTAAAACGTGCTATGGTGGTAGTCGATATGCCTTTCGGTTCCTATCAGGGAAATGAAATGGAAGGCCTTGCTTCTGCTATCCGTATTATGAAAGAAAGCCATGCAGACGCATTGAAACTGGAAGGTGGAGAAGAAATCATCGACACGGTGAAACGTATTATCAGTGCAGGCATTCCGGTCATGGGACACTTGGGACTAATGCCGCAGTCAATCAATAAATACGGAACCTATACTGTGCGTGCCAAGGACGATGCTGAAGCGGACAAACTGATTCGTGACGCTCATCTGCTTGAAGAAGCGGGTTGCTTCGCCATTGTTCTCGAAAAGATTCCCGCTACTCTTGCCGAACGTGTAGCTGCCGAACTGACAATCCCTATTATCGGTATTGGTGCCGGTGGTCATGTAGACGGTCAGGTATTGGTTATTCAGGATATGCTTGGGATGAACAACGGATTCCGTCCGCGTTTCCTTCGCCGTTATGCCGATTTATACACGGTAATGACCGACGCGATCAGTCGTTACGTATCCGACGTGAAGAATTGCTACTTCCCCAACGAGAAGGAACAATATTAAGATAATATATGGCAGTTAAATTGTGGACAGTACATTTTATGCGGATATGTGTAGCTAATTTGCTGTTGTTTATATCCTTGTACGTGTTGTTTCCGGTGCTTCCCATTGAAATGTCGGAACGTCTCGGATTGCCGGTGACGGAGACAGGGGTTATCTTTCTCTTTTTCACGCTGGGAATGTTCCTTATCGGTCCTTTCCATGCCTATCTGGTAGATGCATACAAACGTAAGAATGTATGCCTGTTTTCTTTTGCCCTTATGGTAGCGGCAACGGTAGGTTATGCTTTTGTGACGAACATTACGGAACTTATCCTGCTGAGCACCGTGCAGGGACTGGCATTCGGTATCGCTACTACCGCAGGAATTACGCTAGCCATTGACATTACGAACTCTACGCTTCGTAGTGCCGGAAACGTCAGTTTTTCATGGATAGCACGACTGGGAATGATTCTCGGAATTATCCTCGGCGTCTGGTTCGACCAACACTATGCATTTAAGACTTTGCTAACGGTATCCGTTACCACTGGTGCTTTGGGGATTCTGACAGTAGCCGGTGTTTATGTTCCCTTTCGTGCACCGTTTGTCACTAAGCTGTATTCATTCGACCGCTTTCTGCTGCTTCGCGGGTGGGTTCCTGCCATAAACCTGATCCTGATAACGTTTATACCGGGGTTACTGATTCCGCTTGTACATCCTTCCCTCAACGATATCGTACTGGGAGATACGGGTGTATCTATGCCCTTTTTCGCCGGAGTGGGAATGGGCTATCTGGCTTCCCTGGTTATCGCTCGCTTGTTTATCCTGAAAGAGAAAACGCTGAGGTTGGTGATTATGGGACTCGGATTGGAGATACTGGCAATCTGCCTGTTGAAAGCAGGTTATTCTAGCGGTATTTCTTCCGTTCTGCTGGGATTGGGATTAGGACTGATAATGCCGGAATTTCTGGTGATGTTCGTAAAACTGTCTCACCATTGTCAACGGGGTACAGCCAATACAACTCATCTGCTGGCTGGTGAAGTCGGCATTACACTTGGAATTGCTGTTGCGTGCTATATGGATACGGATACCGATCAAATGTTTTACATAGGACAAATCGTTGCTTCGGTCGCCTTATTGTTCTTTGTGCTGATAACGTATCCATATTATATCAAAAAGAAAGTGAGATAAGGCGTCATTATCCCTACGGCATTATGACGCTATGATATAAAAATAGTGACGCTATTACTTGCGGATAGCGTCACTATTTTTATATAGATTCGGTTCTTAATTCCGGCTTACTTGTTTTACTCCCTTTACCGTCCGTAGCTTCTTGATAAGAGCTTCCAGATGTCCGGTGTCACCTACCATGACAGTCAACGTTCCGGAGAACAACCCGTCGTTGGAATCAATCCCGATAGAACGCAGCGTGATACCATTCTCTTTGGAAATGATAGAAGTGATATTTGTTACGATACCGATATCATCATGCCCTACAACACGCAGCGTAATAGGATATTGCGTACCTACCGACTTACCCGCCCAACGTGCTTTCACAATCCGGTAGCCGAAACGCTCGCGCATTTGCGTAGCATTCGGACAGTCTGCCCGGTGAATCTTGATACCTCCGCTCACTGTCACGAATCCGAACACATCATCTCCGTAAATAGGATTACAACATTTTGCCAGTTTAAATTCCAGTCCTTTCAGGTTCTGGTCGATCACAAGCACATCCTCTTTGGATGTTGATTCCTCCTGTGCGGCTTGCAAATTGTAACCCTCGGCGCTACGGTAAATAATTTCATCATGCGTGTCGTTATCCCGTTTCTGCTGTTCGACATATTTATCCAGCGTCTCGTTGACATCCAGCGCTCCGTCCGCTATTTTCTGATAAAACTCCGTCACATTTTTGAATCCCAGACGCTTGATAAGGCGCATCATTGTCGCTTCATCATATTCCAGTTTGCGGTTTTTGAACTTTCGTTCCAGCGTCTCTTTAGCGAAAGCGTGCTGGCGTGCCACCATTTCTTTGAGTGCCTGCCGTATCTTGGTGCGTGCTTTAGAGGTCGTCACGATGTTCAGCCAGTCCTGTTTTGGTGTCTGGGTGTTCGATGTCATGATTTCCACCTGGTCGCCGCTGTTAAGCTTCTGTTTCAACTGTACATTTTTGCCGTTCACTTTGGCGCCGATGCATTTGCATCCCAGCTTACTGTGAATATGAAATGCAAAATCGAGTACAGTAGCTCCTTTGGCAAGTTTGAATAAATCCCCTTTCGGGGTAAATACAAATACCTCGTCTTCGTAAAGGTCCATTTTAAACTGGTCCATAACCTTCATCGAATCGTTGTCGGCGTTTTCCAGTGCCTCCCTGACGGAAGTCAGCCATTCGTCCAGTCCCGTCTCGCCTTTGATACCTTTATATCTCCAGTGGGCGGCCAAACCCCGCTCTGCGATTTCGTCCATTCGGCGGGTACGGATCTGTACCTCCACCCATTTTCCTTCCGGCCCCATGACGGTGATGTGCAACGACTCATAACCATTACTTTTCGGAATCGAGAGCCAGTCGCGCAGACGCTTCGGGTTCGGTTGGTACATATCCGTCACAATAGAATACACCTGCCAGCACTCCTGCTTTTCCTTAGCGGGTTCCGGATCGGAATCCAGGATAATACGAATAGCGAACAAGTCATAAATCCCTTCAAACGGAGTCTTCTGCTTCTGAATCTTGTTCCATATAGAATGTATCGACTTGGTGCGTCCCTTAATGTCGAACGTCAGTCCGGCTTCCGCGACCTTCTTTTTTATCGGTTCGATGAAGGCGGCAATATATTTGTCGCGGGAAGCTTTCGTCTCGTTCAGCTTCTCCTTTATATAATAATACGTTTCCCGTTGGGTGTACTTCAATGATAAGTCTTCCAGCTCCGACTTTAGCTTGTAAAGCCCCAGCTTGTGTGCCAGTGGAGCATATAGGTATGCTGCCTCATTCGCAACCTTGACGCGGTCTTCCTCGTTTCCGGTATCCTTAATCTGGCGCATTACGTTCACACGGTCGGCAATCATAATCAGGATCACACGCATATCTTCGGCAAATGACAGGAGAAGGTTGCGGAAATTCTCCGATTCGATAGCCGGACTCTTGGAGTACAGTTCATTCGTTTTCACTAGTCCTTTGATGATACTGCCTACATCTTCCCCGTATTCGGTGTTCACGTCCTCAATGCTCAGGATATGTGCTTTCACAATTTCATGCAGCATGATTCCGATAAGGCACGAACCTTTCATTCCGATTTCCTCGGCTACGATAACAGCCGTTTGTAAATCTCTGATGACGGGATTCATCCCGAAGTTATTGCGTTGCAACCCGTTACATTGGGCGGCTTTGATTAGATGTTTCTTTAACTTTTGGCAATCCCTCCAGGAAATACTGTCTCCGGCGGATTGCATTAAATGCCGGTAGAGTGAAAAAAGCTCCTTTTTTTCCTCTGATGTAAAAAAGTCGTCCATATTCAATCTTGTTAATTCGACGTAAAATTACTTTTTTTCTTGGTTATTCGGTAAGAAGTAAATAACATTTTGTATTTTTGGGCATCAATTAATTAAAATAGATAGTATGATAACGACACAGGACAAAGAGTTGCTTGCCAAAAAAGGCATCACGGAAGCGCAAATAGCAGAGCAACTAGCATGCTTCCAGACGGGTTTCCCTTTTTTGAAACTGGATGCGGCTGCTTCCATAGAGAAAGGTATCTTAGCTCCCGATGCAGAAGAACAAAAAGCTTATTTAGCTGCTTGGGACGCATATAAGAACACAGATAAGACTATTGTGAAATTCGTTCCTGCCTCGGGTGCTGCGAGTCGTATGTTCAAGAACTTGTTCGAGTTTCTGTCTGCCGAATATGACAAGCCCACTACAAAGTTCGAACAGGCATTTTTTGACGGTATCAGGAATTTTGCTTTCTATGACGATTTGAATGTAGCCTGCCAGCGTACTGCCGGAAAAGACATACCGGGACTACTGGAAGAAGGCAACTATAAAGCTGTGGTAGCCGCATTGCTCGAAACGGCCGGATTGAATTACGGCGCACTTCCGAAAGGGCTGCTCAAATTCCACAAATATCCCGAAGGCCCGCGTACCCCGCTCGAAGAACATCTTGCTGAAGGTGCTATGTATGCTGCCGGAAAAAGTGGCAAGGTCAATGTACATTTCACTGTATCTACGGAACATCGCGAACTATTCAAGAAACTAGTGGAAGAGAAGACCGGAGAATTTGCGAAACGCTACGGAGTGGATTACTACATCACCTTCTCCGAGCAGAAACCGAGCACGGACACTATTGCAGCCGATATGGACAACCAACCGTTCCGCGATAACGGTAAACTGTTGTTCCGCCCGGGAGGACACGGTGCGCTAATCGAGAACCTCAATGACCTTGACGCCGATATTATCTTTATCAAGAATATCGACAATGTAGTGCCCGATAAACTGAAAGCTGACACAGTGACTTATAAGAAACTGATTGCCGGTGTACTGGTAACTTTGCAGAAAAAAGCTTTCGAGTATCTTGAGTTGCTTGATAGTGGAAAATATACGCATGAGCAAGTTATGGAAATTCTTCAGTTCCTGCAAAAACAACTTTTCTGCAAGAATCCCGAAGTGAAAAACCTCGAAGACGCCGAGTTGGTGATCTATCTGAAACAGAAGTTGAACCGTCCGATGCGTGTCTGCGGTATGGTGAAGAACGTAGGCGAACCGGGTGGTGGTCCGTTCCTGGCATACAATAGCGACGGAACAATCTCCCTGCAAATCCTCGAAAGTTCTCAGATTGACATGAATGACCCTGCAAAAAAGGAAATGTTTGAGAAGGGAACTCACTTCAATCCGGTAGACTTGGTTTGTGCTGTTCGTGATTACAAAGGACATAAGTTTGACTTAGTGAGATTTGTAGATAAAGCAACCGGTTTCATTTCATATAAATCGAAGAATGGTAAAGACTTGAAGGCTCTTGAGCTTCCCGGCTTATGGAATGGTGCCATGAGTGACTGGAATACGGTATTCGTAGAAGTACCGCTTACTACCTTTAATCCGGTAAAGACTGTAAATGACTTGTTGCGTGAGCAACACCAGTAATCAGATGTTGAAAAAACAAGATGATAATTACAGCCAATTATAGATATTAGAGAAAGCGACCGCTTGATAATTTAGGATTGAGCGGTCGTTTATATGTCACAGACCTATAAAAAGAGTGTTTAGATGAATCAGATTGAGAAGATTATTGATATTGCTACTTGGAACAGAAAAGAACATTTTGAACATTTTAGTGCCTTTGACGATCCTTTTTTCGGTGTAACGGTCAATGTAGACTGTACCCGTGCTTACCGGGAAGCCAAAAATAAAGGCGTTTCCTTTTCCCTTTTGCTCCTGCATCGTATCATCACGGCTGCCGCCAAAGTAGAAGAGTTCCGTTATCGTATCGAAGGAGAAAAAGTTGTATGTTATGACAGTCTCCTGCCCGAAGCTACCGTAGGTCGTGCCGACCATACATTCTCATTCGCTTCCTTTGAATACGATCCCGATGAACTGACCTTTATCCTCAAAGCGAAAGCTGAAATGGAACGACTGCAAACTACTACCGGATTGAATAAGGAAGGAACTTTTCATCCCAATGCCATTCATTATTCGGCAGTGCCCTGGCTCACCTTTACAGACATGAAGCACCCCACGAACATGCGTTCGGGTGACAGCGTACCGAAAATATCCACAGGAAAATACTTTCGGGAAGGGGAGAAGTTGATGTTACCTATTTCCGTCACTTGTCACCATGGGTTAATGGACGGTTATCATGTGGCAAAATTCATCGAATCTCTTGATTTGTAGGTTCGCACCAATTTATAAAGACTAAACAAACCATATATGAGACCAAAGGTATTAAAGTGGGAGGTCATCATTCTTTGCGTAATACTATTTTTTCCGGGGATTTCCTTGAATGCACAGGAGGTTCGGCAGGATGATATTTATGAAATCCGGCAAAGCAGTTTCTCGAGGTATGGATTTGATACGCTCTCTGTGCATACTCCTCATCGCTTTATTCATCGTCTGGGGGTGGAAGTCCGTCCGCAATATGTGTTTCCTACCAATCCCTTCTTGCAGGGAGAAAACGAACGCTGGCAACCCATTCAGACCTCTTTTGCCGCTCATTTGAAATATTCATTCCAATTCCGTCCCAACACCTGTGCCGACCGTATTTATGGTGGTGCTTATCAGGGATTCGGCTTGTCCGCCACTACCTTCGGAGATAAAAAACAACTTGGAGATCCTATCTCATTTTATGTGTTTCAGGGGGCGCGGATTGCCCGGTTTAATCCCTGTCTTTCGCTCAACTACGAATGGAACTTCGGTCTGTCCGCCGGTTGGAAACCGTATGATAATGATTATAATTCCTATAATGGTGCAGTCGGTTCGCGAATGAATGCCTATATTAATGCCGGTATCTATCTGAACTGGGCATTTTCCCGTTATTTCGACTTAATCATTGGCGGTGATTTCACTCATTTCTCTAATGGCAATACCAAATTCCCGAATGCAGGGGTAAATACCACCGGAGCCAAAATCGGATTGGTGTATAACTTTAACCGTACAGAAGAAGAACTTACAAAGTCTCTGCTTCGGCCGGCTATTCCCCGCTTTCCGCGTCACATAAGTTATGATCTGGTATTATTCGGCTCATGGCGGCGAAAGGGGGTATATATAGGAGACGGGAGACAGATTGCCTCGCCCGGTAGTTATCCGGTGGCAGGATTCAACTTCGCGCCGATGTACAACCTCGGTTATAAATTTCGTGTTGGTGCCTCGCTCGACGGAGTTTACGACGGTAGTGCCAATGTATATACCTATATGGAAGATTATATTGTCGATTCGAATGGAAACGGCACGCCTCCTCCACGTCAATTTCTGAAACCGGGCATCCAGCATCAACTATCACTCGGCGTGTCGGGACGTGCAGAGTATGTGATGCCATATTTTACAATCGGCGTAGGCATCGGAGCCAATGTGCTCGGCCGTGGTGACTTGCGGGGACTTTATCAGATATTAGCCCTGAAAATAGGAATTACCCGCAGTACTTTCCTCCACATCGGTTATAATCTTCAGAACTTCCAGACCCCTAATTATCTGATGCTCGGCTTAGGTTTCCGTTTTCACAATAAATATCCAAAAGTACGTCACTAAAAAAGCCATATTTCATCGAAATGTACTAATTTTGCATCATTAACATAAAACACTCAAAATAATGAAGAAAATATTGTTGCTCGGTTCCGGGGAATTAGGAAAAGAGTTTGTAATTTCTGCCCAGCGTAAAGGTCAGCACATTATTGCTTGTGACTCGTATGCCGGAGCGCCTGCTATGCAAGTAGCCGACGAATGTGAAGTATTCGATATGCTGAACGGCGAAGAACTGGAGCGTATCGTTAAGAAACATCAGCCGGACATTATCGTTCCGGAGATTGAAGCAATCCGTACGGAACGTCTGTATGATTTTGAAAAGGAAGGTATCCAGGTGGTTCCCAGTGCCCGTGCCGTTAACTTCACGATGAATCGTAAAGCCATTCGTGATCTTGCTGCTAAAGAACTCGGACTGAAAACTGCCAGATATTTTTACGCTAAGACATTAGACGAACTGAAAGCTGCCGCTGCTAAAATAGGTTTCCCTTGTGTGGTGAAACCGTTGATGTCTTCTTCCGGTAAAGGACAGTCACTTGTGAAAAATGCCGACGAACTTGAACACGCTTGGGAGTATGGATGCAGTGGTAGCCGTGGTGATATCCGCGAGCTCATTATTGAGGAATTTATTAAGTTCGACAGTGAAATAACACTATTGACGGTTACTCAAAAGAACGGTCCCACGTTGTTCTGTCCGCCTATCGGCCACGTGCAGAAAGGAGGCGATTACCGTGAAAGTTTCCAGCCTGCGCACATTGACCCTGCTCACCTGAAAGAAGCGGAGGAAATGGCAGAGAAAGTGACCCGCGCTTTGACGGGAGCCGGACTTTGGGGAGTTGAATTCTTCTTGAGCCATGAGAATGGCGTTTACTTCTCCGAACTTTCCCCCCGTCCGCATGACACCGGTATGGTGACATTGGCAGGAACGCAGAATTTGAATGAGTTCGAACTTCATTTGCGTGCTGTGCTTGGACTTCCTATTCCGGGCATTAAGCAAGAGAGGATAGGAGCGAGTGCCGTTATCCTTTCTCCGATAGCCAGCCAAGAACGTCCTCAATACCGCGGAATGGAAGAAGTCACTAAAGAGGAAGATACTTACCTGCGTATATTCGGTAAGCCGTTTACCCGCGTCAACCGTCGTATGGGAGTGGTACTGTGTTATGCTCCGCTCGACTCCGATCTGGACGCTTTGCGCGATAAGGCAAAGAGAATAGCTGAAAAGGTGGAAGTATATTAAATATCCGATCGATATTTAATATAAAAGCTCCAACTCACCGGATTTATAAATTCCGGCGAGTTGGAGCTTTTATTTTTAAATCGGTAGGTATCTTCGGATGTGTCCGAACACAAAACTAGTTGCCGGTGCTACTATTTTGTTTTTTTGCTAATGTTCTGATTATAAACAATGAGTCTGAAAACTTATTAGAATCAAACATATACAGTTGTTATTTTATAAGTAACAGAAACTTTTTGCTGACTATTTGTAATATTATAAACTCTATTTTGGTCTATTTGTAGTCTTTATTGGCCTAACAAGTGTTATCGAACGACAAATTTTAAAAAAGAAAGAACAATCTCACGGATTTGTTTCTACATTTGCGCAGTTGTTTATATAACTATTTCTTTAGGTGATAGTTTATCAGAAATAAAATATAGATGAACAAAAGTGGAACTTAGCTGTTATTATAATAGTAAAAACAGATAAAGCGCGAAGCATTCGTTCCTTGTCATACTATTTAAGATTCAATAGGAAAGAAAAAGAATAATATAAAAAAGATTGCTTATGTCACAGATTATCGGACATATATCCCAGGTGATCGGCCCTGTGGTCGATGTGTACTTTGAAGGTACAGATGCAGAAGTGATGTTACCAAGTATACATGATGCACTGGAGATAAAAAGGCCAAACGGCAAAATACTGATTGTAGAAGTACAGCAACACATTGGTGAAAATACGGTTCGCACCGTGGCTATGGATAGTACCGACGGACTTCAGAGAGGCATGAAAGTGCGCCCTACCGGAGGTCCGATAACAATGCCGATTGGTGAACAAATTAAAGGGCGACTGATGAATGTGGTCGGCGATTCTATTGACGGTATGAAGGAACTCGACCGGAAAGGTGCATATTCCATTCACCGCGATCCTCCCAAATTCGAAGATTTAACTACCGTGCAGGAGGTACTCTTTACGGGTATCAAGGTGATCGACTTGCTCGAACCGTATGCCAAAGGTGGTAAGATCGGTCTGTTCGGTGGTGCGGGAGTCGGAAAAACCGTATTGATTCAGGAACTTATCAATAACATTGCCAAGAAACATAATGGATTCTCTGTATTTGCCGGAGTAGGTGAGCGTACGCGTGAAGGTAACGACTTGCTTCGTGAAATGATTGAGTCGGGTGTTATTCGCTATGGCGAAGCATTCAAAGAAAGTATGGAGAAAGGGGATTGGGACCTTTCCAAAGTTGATTATAACGAATTGGAAAAGTCGCAGGTATCTCTGATATTTGGCCAGATGAACGAGCCTCCGGGTGCACGTGCCTCTGTGGCATTGTCCGGACTGACGGTTGCGGAATCTTTCCGTGATGCCGGAAGTGAAGGTGAAAAACGCGATATTTTGTTCTTTATTGACAATATCTTCCGTTTCACGCAAGCGGGTTCGGAAGTCTCGGCATTGTTGGGGCGTATGCCTTCCGCCGTGGGTTATCAACCTACTCTTGCTACGGAAATGGGTGCGATGCAAGAACGTATCACTTCCACCCGGAAAGGATCTATCACTTCCGTACAGGCGGTGTATGTGCCTGCCGACGACTTGACTGACCCGGCTCCTGCAACTACTTTCAGCCACTTGGATGCGACTACTGTACTTGACCGTAAGATTACGGAGTTGGGAATCTATCCGGCTGTGGACCCGTTGGCGTCTACTTCTCGTATTCTTGATCCACACATCGTTGGGCAGGAACACTATGATACGGCGCAGCGTGTGAAGCAGATTCTACAACGTAACAAGGAATTACAAGATATCATTTCTATTCTTGGTATGGAGGAGCTTTCGGAGGAGGATAAGACGGTGGTGAACCGTGCCCGCCGTGTGCAGCGTTTCCTTTCGCAGCCGTTTGCCGTTGCCGAACAGTTCACGGGTGTTCCGGGAGTAATGGTTTCCATTGAGGATACAATCAAGGGATTTAGAATGATTCTGGATGGTGAGGTGGATAATCTTCCCGAACAGGCGTTCTTGAATGTAGGTACGATTGAGGAAGCTATGGAGAAAGGTAAGAAATTGTTGGAACAAGCGAAGAAATAAAAAACGTTGCGATGAAAGAACTGCATTTGAGTATAGTGTCGCCTGAAAAGAGCGTATTCGACGGAGATGTGAAGATAGTCACATTGCCGGGTACGATCGGGTCGTTTTCCATTCTGCCGGGACATGCGCCTATCGTCTCGTCATTGAAAGCGGGAACATTAAGTTATACCACGCTGGACGGGGAGGAGCATACACTTGATATTCAGGGTGGTTTTGTGGAATTGAGTGACGGGACGGTTTCTGCCTGCGTTTCGTAGGCGGACCTCCTGAAATATAGTTGAATTGGAAAAAACGAGATTTAGAAAATACAGTAGAAAAACACAGTGACATGATGAACATTAGTAAAACTAAACGGAATTTTATCGGCTTGAACACTTTATTTGCAATTCTAAGTGCAGGAGTCGGTGCAGTGATTTTACACGTTGCCCTACCGGGACATTATTTCGGAGGATATCCGTTTATTCCGACATATTTCTATCTGTTTGGTTTGTTCAGTATCTATATGTTCGATGCGTGTCGGCAGCATGCTCCGCAAAAGATGTTACTGCTGTATTTGGCAATAAAAATGGTAAAGATGATTCTTTCGATAATTCTAGTCTTGATTTATTGCCTTGCCGTGCGTGAAGAAGCTAAAGCTTTCTTGCTGACGTTTATCTCGTTCTATTTGCTGTATCTGATATACGAAACATGGTTCTTCTTCTCGTTTGAAGTGAACCTGAAACGGAAAAAGAAAAATAAGAATAAAAATGAAACAGTTGCGTAACATATTAACCCCGTTGGTGCTGCTCTGTCTGTTGGCAGCCGGCTTCCCTGTTTTTGCACAGGAACAGGAAGAAGCGGCTCCGAAGATGCAGGATGAGATGACTTCTAAAGAAGAAAAAGAGAATACGGTTGATGTGAAAGAGATCGTGTTCGGGCATATCGGTGACTCATACGAATGGCATATTACGACGTGGGGTAAAACACACATTACTATACCATTACCTATTATTGTTTATAGTAGCACTACAGGTTGGCATACTTTTCTATCTTCGCGTCTTGAAGAGAACGGGGGTAGTTATGAAGGGCTTTCCATCGCTCCCGAAGGAAGTAAATACGAAGGTAAACTGGTAGAGTATAATGCAGCCGGAGAGCAAGTGCGTCCGTGGGACATTTCTATCACAAAGGTGACATTTGCTTTGCTGTTCAACAGTGTGCTGTTGCTGGTGATTGTATTGAGTGTAGCCCACTGGTATCGAAAACGTCCTCGCGGAGCGTTGGCACCGGGAGGGTTCATCGGATTCATGGAGATGTTTATTATGATGGTGAACGATGATATCATCAAGAGTTGTGTCGGTCCCAATTATCGGAAATTCGCTCCATATCTGCTGACAGCGTTTTTTTTCATCTTTGTCAACAATATAATGGGATTGATCCCATTCTTTCCCGGTGGGGCGAATGTGACGGGAAATATTGCGATCACAATGGTACTGGCTATCTGTACGTTCCTTGCGGTTAATATTTTCGGAACCAAACATTATTGGAAAGATATTTTCTGGCCGGATGTACCCTGGTGGCTGAAAGTTCCTGTGCCGATGATGCCTTTCATCGAGTTTTTCGGGATCTTCACGAAACCGTTTGCATTGATGATTCGTCTTTTCGCCAATATGTTGGCAGGACACATGGCAATGCTGGTGCTTACTTGCCTGATTTTCATCTCTGCAAGTATGGGGCCCGCACTGAACGGCACACTGACCGTGGCTTCCGTACTGTTCAATATCTTTATGAATGCGCTTGAACTGTTGGTAGCTTTCATCCAGGCATACGTGTTTACAATGCTTTCGGCAGTGTTTATCGGACTGGCACAAGAAGGCGCGAAGGTGAAGGCGGAAGAAAAATAAAAGAGAATTAGATAAGAGAGCAAATAAAAAATATAAACCATTTTAAAACTGAAAATTATGTTACTATCAGTATTGTTACAAGCCACTGCAGCAGCAGTAGGAGTAAGTAAATTAGGTGCAGCTATCGGTGCAGGTCTTGCAGTAATCGGAGCAGGTTTGGGTATTGGTAAGATTGGTGGTTCGGCTATGGAAGCTATTGCGCGGCAGCCGGAAGCATCAGGTGACATTCGTATGAATATGATTATCGCGGCAGCCTTGATTGAAGGTGTAGCCTTGTTGGCGGTAGTAGTATGTCTGTTGGTGTTCTTCCTCTAAGCAGGTGGAATACCGACAAACTGTAAATCAATATTCATCATTCTAAATTACAAGAAATGTCATTACTATTACCTGATAGTGGCCTGTTGTTCTGGATGTTTGTCGCATTCGGGATTGTGTTTGTGATATTGGCAAAATACGGTTTCCCTATCATCATTAGGATGGTGGAAGACCGTAAAGTCTATATCGACCAGTCTTTGGAGGTGGCAAGAGAAGCCAACGCACAGCTCTCCAAACTAAAGCAGGAGGGCGATGCGCTTGTGGCTGCCGCCAACAAGGAACAAGGACGCATCTTGAAGGAAGCAATGGAAGAACGTGACAAGATTGTTCACGAGGCCCGTAAGCAAGCCGAGATAGCCGCACAGAAGGAACTGGATGCGGTGAGACAACAAATCCAGGTGGAGAAAGACGAAGCTATCCGCGACATCCGTCGTCAGGTGGCTGTGCTTTCTGTCGATATTGCCGAAAAAGTGCTCCGTAAGAGTCTTCAGGACAAAGAAGCTCAAATGGGCATGATTGACCGTATGCTGGATGAAGTATTAACCCCTAATAAGAACTAAGGAAAATGGAAGTCGGAATACTCTCAATGCGATATGCCAAAGCGATGATTGAATACGCACAGGAGAAAGGAGTGGAGGACAAGCTCTACCAAGAGTTCCTCACACTGTCTTATTGCTTTTGCGCCCAACCGGGTTTGCGCGAAGCACTGGATAACCCTGTTATCTCAACCAAAGAGAAATTGGCGCTGGTATGTACGGCTGCCGATGGCAACGGTAAATCCACCAGAGAGTTTGTCCATTTTATTACTTTGGTACTGCGAAACAGGCGTGAGGGATATTTACAGTTTATCAGCCTGATGTATCTGGATCTTTACCGGAAACTAAAGCATATCGGGGTAGGCAAACTGATTACGGCTGTTCCTGTGGACAAGGAGACGGAAGACCGTATCCGCTCCGCAGCAGCGCATATCCTGCATGCGCAAATGGAACTGGAGACTGTGGTAGATCCGTCTATCGAGGGCGGATTCATCTTCGATATTAATGATTATCGACTGGATGCAAGCATTGCTACGCAGTTGAAGCGAGTAAAACAACAGTTTATTGATAAGAATAGGAGAATTGTATAATGTCTGAAAATATTAAAGTAAGCGAGGTTTCCGATATATTGCGTAAACAGCTCGAAGGTATTAATACCCATGTGCAGCTTGACGAAATCGGTACGGTGCTTCAGGTGAGCGATGGTGTGGTGCGTATCTATGGACTGCGGAATGCCGAGGCTAACGAGTTACTGGAGTTTGACAACGGCATTAAGGCTATCGTGATGAACCTTGAAGAGGACAACGTGGGTGCTGTGTTGTTGGGACCGACTGACAGAATCAAGGAAGGCTTTATTGTGAAGCGTACCAAGCATATTGCTTCTATCCGCGTAGGAGAAAGTATGTTGGGGCGTGTCATTGACCCGCTGGGTGAACCGCTCGACGGTAAAGGCTTAATTGGTGGTGATTTGTATGAAATGCCGTTGGAACGCAAAGCGCCGGGAGTAATCTTCCGTCAGCCTGTCAACCAGCCGTTGCAGACAGGACTGAAAGCTGTGGATGCCATGATTCCTATTGGGCGTGGACAACGTGAGCTGATTATCGGTGACCGTCAGACAGGAAAGACGGCCATTGCGATTGATACGATTATCAACCAACGTACCAACTTCCTGGCAGGGGATCCTGTATATTGTATTTATGTGGCTATCGGTCAAAAAGGTTCTACCGTGGCTTCTATTGTAAATACGCTCCGTGAGTATGGTGCTATGGATTATACCGTTGTGGTAGCTGCCACGGCTGGCGATCCGGCTGCATTACAGTATTACGCGCCGTTTGCAGGGGCTGCTATCGGCGAATATTTCCGTGATACCGGCCGTCACGCGCTAGTGGTTTATGATGACCTTTCCAAGCAGGCGGTTGCCTATCGTGAGGTCTCATTGATCCTTCGCCGTCCGTCCGGACGTGAGGCTTATCCGGGTGATATCTTCTACCTGCATTCCCGCTTGTTGGAACGTGCGGCTAAGATTATCAATCAGGAGGAAGTGGCGCGCGAAATGAATGACCTTCCCGAAAGCCTGAAAGGTATTGTGAAAGGGGGTGGTTCACTGACTGCCTTGCCTATCATTGAGACGCAGGCAGGAGACGTTTCGGCCTATATTCCAACGAACGTGATTTCTATCACTGACGGACAGATATTCCTCGAAACGGACTTGTTCAATCAGGGTGTCCGCCCGGCTATCAATGTCGGTATCTCTGTATCCCGTGTAGGTGGTAATGCTCAGATTAAGGCGATGAAAAAAGTGGCAGGAACATTGAAGATAGACCAGGCACAGTATCGTGAATTGGAAGCATTCTCCAAGTTCAGCAGTGATATGGACCCGATTACGGCATTGACAATTGACAAAGGGCGTAAGAATGCGCAGTTGCTGATTCAGCCTCAATACAGTCCGATGCCTGTGGAACAACAGATTGCTATCCTCTATTGTGGTACACATGGTTTGCTCCGTGATGTGCCATTGAACAACGTGCAGGATTTTGAACGCAGTTTCATCGAGTCTCTGCAATTGAATCATCAGGAGGATGTGTTGGATGTATTGAGAACGGGTGTTATTGATGATAATGTGACTAAGGCTATTGAAGAAACTGCTGCTATGGTCGCTAAACAATATTTGTAATTCAAGAAAACTATGGCTTCACTGAAAGAAGTAAAAACCAGAATAAATTCGGTTAAAAGTACCCGAAAAATCACTTCAGCAATGAAGATGGTGGCTTCTGCCAAACTACATAAGGCACAAGGAGCCATTGAGAATATGTTGCCCTATCAGAAGAAGTTGAACAAGATTCTGACTAACTTTTTGAGCGCTGATCTTCCGATAGAGTCTCCTTACATACGAGCACGGGAAGTGAAGCGTGTGGCGATTATTGCTTTTTCTTCGAATACATCACTTTGTGGTGCTTTTAATGCAAATGTCATAAAGATGTTATTGCAAACTGTCAGCGAATACCGTACGCTGGGACAGGATAATATTTTGATCTTTCCCATAGGAAAGAAGGTGGAGGAAGCTGTGAAGAGAATGGGATTCCAGCCAGGGGAAATACCTCCGACACTTTCCGATAAACCAACTTATCAAGAAGCTTCCGACCTGGCGGATCTTCTAATGAAAATGTATGTGGCGGGAGAAATTGACCGTGTGGAATTGATTTATCATCATTTTAAATCAATGGGTGTGCAGATTCTACTTCGTGAGACTTATCTGCCTATTGACCTTACACGTGCAGTAGAAGAAGGTAAAGAACTGGAAAAACAGAAAGAAGAAGAACGTGAAGTTGTGAATGACTATATAGTAGAACCTTCTGCTGAGCAATTGATTGCCGACTTGATACCTACTGTATTAAGCCAGAAGCTCTTTACTGCTGCTGTGGATTCTAATGCTTCCGAGCACGCAGCACGTACATTAGCAATGCAAGTAGCTACGGACAATGCCAACGAATTGATTCAAGACCTTACCAAGCAATATAACAAGAGTCGCCAACAGGCGATTACGAACGAATTGCTGGATATTGTGGGTGGTTCGATGCAGTAATTACGACAATTAATAACATTATTTTTTGATTCAATATCCCGTTTTTAAGGTGAAACTTAAAAACGGGAATTTATATATATATATTTGCGTTGGAAATAGTCTTGAATTTTTATTTATATTCAAGCAAAACAAATATACGAAGTAGTTTTCGGACATAATAGCACATCACTTAGTGTTCTAATTTGATCCGTCGTCCCGGTTGCTTTCTAGCGGGAAAAACAGCCGGGACTTTTTGTCTGATTCTCATTTGACTATTTTATGCGGAAAAGTTTAGTACTTTTATTTCAATCTCTATATAGTTTTCCGTACCTTTGCACAAAATAATATACTTTCATGGAAAATAATCCTGAACTACAACTTGCTTGGCAGTTCATTGAAAATACAGGCACACACCTGTTTCTTACCGGAAAAGCCGGAACCGGAAAAACTACATTTCTAAAACGATTGAGAGAGCATACCCCCAAACGCATGGTCGTATTGGCTCCGACGGGTATTGCAGCAATTAACGCCGGAGGGGTGACGATTCATTCTTTTTTCCAGATATCTTTTGCTCCATTTGTGCCGGAAACGACTTTTAACTCTGCGCAAATACAATACCGATACAGTCAAGAGAAACGTAACATTATCCGAAGCATGGATTTATTAGTGATTGATGAAATCAGTATGGTACGTGCGGATTTGCTAGACGCAGTAGATGCGACTTTACGTCGTTATCGCAATCGCGAAAAGCCTTTTGGAGGTGTACAACTGTTGATGATTGGAGATTTGCAGCAGTTAGCTCCTGTTGTGAGGGACAGCGAATGGAGTTTGTTGAGGAATTATTACGAAACGCCTTATTTTTTTGCCAGCCGTGCATTGAGAGAAACGACCTATATGACAATTGAACTGGAAAAGGTATACCGTCAGAACGATACTTTTTTTCTTTCTCTGTTGAATAAAATACGTGAGAACAAAGCAGATGATGAAGTGTTGAATGAGTTGAATCGGCGATATCAGCAAGGCTTCCAACCGCCCAAAGAAGAAGGATATATCCGTTTGACAACACATAACAATCAAGCACAGCAAGTAAATGATCGTGAATTGGCTTCTCTACCGGGAAAGCCTTATCATTTTCGAGCTGAAGTGACGGGGACTTTTCCTGAATACACATATCCCGCAGATGAAATTCTCACTATTAAAGAGGGTGCCCAGATCATGTTTCTCAAAAATGATGTTTCTTTGGAAAAACGGTATTATAATGGTATGATCGGAGAGGTGGTAGCCGTTAATGATTCTGAGATATATGTGAAAGAAAAAGGGAGTGAGGAGGATTTTCTGTTGTTGCCGGAGGAATGGGGAAACTATAAGTATGTGTTAAATGAGGAAACGAAGGAAATCACTGAGGTGATAGAAGGAACATTCCGTCAATATCCTATTCGATTGGCATGGGCTATCACGATACATAAGAGTCAGGGATTGACATTTGAACGTGCAATTATTGATGCACGCAATTCCTTTGCGCATGGACAGACATATGTAGCTTTGAGTCGTTGTAAGACTTTGGAGGGCTTGGTATTGGAGTCTCCATTGCGTAAGGAGGCTATTATTAGTGACAGTGTGGTTGATAACTTCACAAAAGAGGTGGAACGGAATAAACCGGGAAACAAGCAGCTAAGTGATATGCAGAAGGCTTATTTCTTCGATTTGTTGAGTGATTTGTTTAACTTCTATTCCCTCGAGCAGGCTTATAAACGGTTGCTTCGTATGCTGGATGAAGATTTGTATAAACTTTACCCTAAATTACTTACCGAATATAAGCTATTGGAGCCTCATATTAAGGAAAAGATAGTGGAAGTTGCCCACCGTTTCCGCAATCAGTATACACGTTTGATTAATGAGAGTGAAGATTATGCTTCGGACCAGGAGTTGCAGGAACGGATTCGTTCCGGTGCGGTGTATTTTCATAAAGAGCTGGAACCTATTCGTGTTTTGTTTGCAAAGACTAATATACCTCTTGATAACAGGGAGTTGAGGAAACAACTGAATGAACGTTTGCAAGCGTTGGATGATGCATTGTGGATTAAAGAGTCCTTATTGAAAGCTATGTGTGTGCAACCTTTTATTGTTGCTGAATATTTGAAATTGAAAGCTAAGGTGATGTTAAGTCTTGAGGACAACTCTTCTTCTCCTTCTCCTACCGCTAAAACATTGAGAGAGAGAAAAGAACGGGTAGAACGTACACGTAGTAGTTTTACAAAAGTAAAAGTAGAAGTTCCTACGGATATTCTGCATCCGGAGCTTTATCGCACTTTATCGGAATGGAGAACAGAAAAGACGCGTGAAACCAATATGCCTGCTTATGTCATTATGCAACAGAAAGCATTAATGGGCATTGTAAATCTTTTGCCGGATACTCCGCAAGCTTTGGAAGCTGTACCTTATTTTGGAGCGAAAGGAGTGGAGAAATATGGACTTGAAATTTTGGGGATTGTCCGTAAGTATATGAGGGAGAATCAAGTGAAACGACCGGAAATCAAAGAGATATTTCTTCCGGAAAAAAGTAAGAGGGGAGAAAAAAAGGAACCGAAGAAAGATACGAAACAGATGAGCTATGAGATGTTTTGTAAGGGAATGAGTATGGAGGAGATAGCTAAATCACGTGATTTGGTGACGGGAACAATTGCTACGCACTTAGAACATTATGTTCGTATGGGAAAGATTAAACTGGAGCAAGTAGTAGCTGTAGAAAAGATAGAGAAGATTCGTCGGTATCAGCAAAAGAACGAGAATTCCGGAGTGGCAGGAATAAAAGCGGCGTTAGGAGACGAGGTCTCCTATGCCGATATCAGATTTGTATTCGCAGCCGATGATGCTAGGCGTTGAAGCTCTTAGAATTTGCAGAAGAAAGAAACGAATACCGGAACACTCATATCAATGAGAATGCCGTGTAGTATAGCAATCGGAATCATTTCTTTTCCCGAATATCTGCTGATAGAAGGCAATAATACATCCATGGAATTGACTCCTGCCGCAGAGATAGGAGCCAATTTTCCGAAATACTTTTTGATAAGCGGAGTGCCGAGAAGTGCCATCATTTCACGGAAGATATTAGTCAGTAGGGCGATTGTGCCTAGTTCTGTGGCAAGTTGCAGTCCGATAGACGGTTCTTTGAACTGGGTGATAAGAATGGAAGAGAGTGAATAATAGGCAAATCCGCTTCCTACTGCCATACAGTCGAACACGCTCCATTGACTTACCAGTATGCTTGCCAAAGCAGAGAATAATAATGTTCCGATGATAGTTCCCAACGGAATTAGTAACATCTTGGGATGCAGGTGTGAAATGATTGTTTTCAGATTTTTGTTGGAACCGATGCTAACTCCTACTTGAAGCATTAGCGCATATAGTATGTACATAGAAATAGTATGCGTGTCAAATTGAAACTTATTGAGAGCTCCCATGATACAGCCTACACAAAAGAATAATATTACAATCAGACTTCCTTTCATTGTTCGCCTCCTTTCTTGAAGAATAGTTGTAAAACCAGCCGGGCAGCAATCAAGCTTCCCAATACACCCGATATGGCAAGAATGATTGCTTGTTTACCGAACTTACCAAGATTGTTTACTATCAGACTATTAGATCCGATAGATACGCCAAGTATAAAGAGTAAGAGGAATATTGTAAGAGAAATCGTCTTTTCTGTCTTTTGTAAAATAGTCCAGTTACGCAATACATAGCCGATTCCGATTCCTAGAAACATGGTAGATATAATAGAAAACATATTGTATATATTTAGGTCAGGTTATACATTTGAATAAGCCACACGAATAATTCTCCAAAAAGATAATTTATCTTATTGAAAGTCAGGATAAATGCTACTTGTGAGCAACAGAGTGAATCAGCAAGTAGCTCCTATAATCAAAGAAAGGGGAATTTAGATGAATCCACTGAACCAATGTACATGCACGCAACATGACTTACAGAAATTGGGGATTTCCGCAAGAAAGTAAGCAGTGTTATGTAGTTGTAATCTCTGATTCATCATTGGTCTTCTTAATTTTGGTGCAAAGATATGAACTTTTTGTATATTTTCAAAATAAATATGCAATAATTATATACTGTTCCAATCCAGAAGGACTTCCTTTAGTTTTCGCGGATTGTATCCGAGTATTGTTCGTGCTTTCTCGATACTCATTCCGCTAAAACGCGGGCGGGGAGTGGATTCTTGCATTTCTTCTGTCGTAACAGAATGAATGAGCGCGCGGTTTAATTTCATGTAGTCTGCTACCTGATAAGCTATTTCTGCAATAGTCAAACATTCGTCACCACAGATATGAAAGATTCCGTTGGCCGTATTTTCTATCAGGCGTTGTATCCCGTCTGATAGATCTCCTACAAAAGTTGGCGTGCGCCATTGGTCGGATACAACACGAATCTCTTGTCCGGCTTTCAAACGGTTCATTACTAATTGAACGATATTTCCATGCTGTCCGGGCAGTGCTTTTCCATACACAATCTCTACACGTGCAATGGCATAATTACTACAAATATCGGCAACTTTTTCTTCTCCTTTCCATTTGGTGAATCCGTAATAGTTGACAGGAGCGGGGAGTATTTCTTCTGTATATAGCTGTCCGGTTCTCTCATTTATCTTTCCGTCAAATACGAAATCAGTGGATAAATGGATGAAACGGCTTTGGTATTCTTTGCAAAGGTGTGCCAGTTGTTCTACCGCGGTAACGTTTATGAGGTAAGCCTCTTCATGGTGTGTTTCACAATAATCGGGAACAGATAAAGCGGAACAGTTGATAACTACATCCGGACAAATTGCTTTGAACAACTCTTTTACGGACGCTTCATTCCGTATATCAACTTCAATGAAACGATACTTCTTTGTATTCTCTAAAGCTGGAAAGATATCCGAGTGCAGGGAACAGCCGGTCACATTATATTGTTTATGGGCAGATAAATCCTTCAGTAATTGGCGTCCGGTGAATCCGTTAGCACCGATGATTAATATATTTCTCATGATTTTTTATAAGATGTATAGAGCTGTTGTTCTTGAATATCTACAAATTAGAAAATATCTCTTTTAATAGATTTAATGAGTAGCTGCATACCATGCTGTTTTTTCTTTTGCGGAAGCGAGGTCATTAGTACTGGGATCGGAAATGGTGATACCGGAGAAAGTTTCTATTTTTACCTTTCCTCTACTCATAGAATAGAAATAATCTGTATTTCTTTTGAATGGAACAGTGCGGTTAAGTTGTTCGTTGAATTGAGCCAGTAATTCCTGGTTGGAACATAACTTTGATACATAATCTCCGCAATCAAAGAATATAACAGGAGAATAGCCGTCTAATCTTTGCAGTGACCCGGTTAATGTCGTATCAAATGTATATTGGCTATTTATGTCCTTCATTATAGTTGCCAAATGATCCAATTCTGCGCAATCCGTGACAGCGATAGTGCCGCATGGCATCTCATAATTTGAATAAAAGTCATCGAATCCATTACAGATCTTTTCATAATTAATTTCTCCTATCAAATACTGTCCGATCTTTGCGTATGGCATACCGTACGCCATTATTTCACAGGTAGACGCTATCAGATGATTAGTCACATTTTTAAGATCATAAGCAACTTCTACTGTCGACATGTAACAATCATCAAAAAGTATATATTCCATTTTCAATCCGGCATTGGAGATACCTTGAGCAAGTGTGGTTATGTCGGTTTGATATTGGGGATATAATCCTCCGAAATAACGTGTCATAGGTACATTCTCATACTCCCAGTGCATTTTGTTGACACAAAGGTTACTGCGTGATTGGGCATTTGATACAGGTATCCATCCCATACCATGACAACCGATAATCATAGAGTAACGTTGGGCTGGTGTACATTCCCGAACATCATTAAGGATAGATGTAATTCCTTCGGCTGTTGTATATACGGGATCAGTATACTGCTTATAGGTCTTGCGCACGCTTTTACCGTTTTCATAAACGAGTTCAAAAAGAGTAGCTTCTGTAGCTTCGGTACACATAAATACTATGACACGTTCATTTTTTAGTATATTCTTTTCGATTACACTCTCCAGGTCACTGATATTCTGATAGAAGTTAGAAGTCAGATTGTTCGACCAAGGGAGATACATAAATATCGTTTGCTCATTATTTGCCCGTACAATAGGAGGAACAATTTCATTGGGATCAGTATCCGTAGGATTTTCTGTATCTTCTATATCCGGCGATTCAGGAATAATATCTTCTTTTTCACACGAAGCCATGCTAAAAGATAGAAATAGCACAAAGATGATTGGTTTTATAAGATGATAATATTTTTGCTTTGTCTTCATTTTGTTTCTTGAATTAAATTATCAGAGTTTCTGCAAAACTACTGAAAAAATAGTGATTTCTACAACTGATTGTAGGATTTCTGTGAGGTATAGACATAAAAAAAGGAGCAACGCCTTGCTCCAACCTTTGTTAACCTTAAATCTAATACTATGAAAAACACATTGCAAATGTACGCACTTTTGTGAAATCTGCAAATAATCCAAGAAAAAAAGTATGTTTTATAACATTGATTAAGAGTTTTATTTCCCGATTCTATTTTTATTAAGGATTTCTGCCGTTAACTAAATAATTTTAGTTGGGCATTCTGAATTCATTTGGCGAACACCCTGTGATTTTCTTGAATAAGCGGCTGAAATACTGTGAATTAGAGAACCCTAGTTCTTGTGCAATCTGGCCGAGCGTTTTATCCGTATTTACCAACCATCCTTTGGCTATCTCGAAACGTTTGAACTGGATATACTCTTTGAACTCTTTTCCTATTTCATATTTCAGTAAATCATTAAAATATGCAGGCGATAAATGCAGGAGATTAGCACAATATTCATCGGATAACACATCAGTTGATAGGCTTACTTTCACATTGAAATGATTATCAAGCAGATGATTGAATTCTCTGAACACCTTTTTATTGACTTCGCTACGTGTGATAAACTGGCGTTCGTAGAAGCGGGTACAATAATCCAGCAAAAGTTCAATGTATTTTGAAATGATTTTTTTGCTGTGTCGGTCAATGCAGCGCTCAAGCTCTTGCCGAATCCTCTCCAGGAACTCCAGAATAATCTGTTTTTCGCGTAGAGAGAGATGCAGTGCTTCCTCCGGACAATAAGAGAAGAAAGTATAATTGTGTATATTGAGTCCGAGCGGAGTCCCGCAAATCAAGTCGGGGTGAAAGGCCAATATCCATCCCTTGGAAGGAAATTCCTTGTTGTTCTCCTTCATACTGATTGACTCTCCGGGAGTCAGGCAAACGAGAGTTCCGTCCGAGAAATCACAATATTGGTGCCCGTATGCATAGGCCTCACACTTACATTCACTCAACAGAATCGTATAGAATCCGAATTTAATGTCCGTATGAGGAGATAAGTCAGCCTTCGAAAGGTCGATGACACTGACTAGCGGATGCAGTGTCTTACTTCCCAGGCAACAATTACATTGATGCACGGTTCCTATTTTGAGTACTTTATCTCCCATGACGTTAACGATCTCTCCGGTGTATGTTCTTAGTTCTGCTGTTTATATTCATTCGGTGTATATCCGACATGTTTTTTAAATAGCCGGCTGAAGTGTTGAGGATACTGGAATCCCAGTTCATAAGCTATCTGGCTGACCGTTTGCGAACCTTCCAATATTCGTTCTTTGGCAAGTTCAATGATACGGCACTGAATATATTCCTGCGCAGTTTTACCAGTTTCTTTTTTTATCAAGTCGCCGAAGTAATTAGGAGAAAGGCATACCTTGTCTGCAAAATATTTCACGGAAGGCAACCCTTCGGTCAATGCTACCTGCCCTTGGAAATATTCATCCAATAGATGTTCGAACCGCACGATAATGTCTTTGTTTACCTGATTGCGTGTGATAAACTGCCGTTCATAGAAACGCATACAATAATCGAGTAATAGTTCGATATTGCGGACAATAAGTTGTTTGCTATGCTTGTCGATAGCATGTTCCAGTTCGATTTGTATTTTATGTATACAGTCCGTTACAATTTCTTTTTCCTGTTCGGATAGATGCAAGGCTTCATTAACTTCATAAGAAAAGAAAGAATAATTCTTGATATTCTGTCCCAGAGAAGTTCCCCGGATCAGGTCGGGATGAAACAAGACCCCGATCGATTTTGTACGTTGAGGAGTTTTCTTCCGGTTATCTATACCAATCACTTGACCTGGGGCCATACAGACGACCGTTCCTTCCTGATAGTCATAATAGTTACGCCCATATTTAAGGTCTCCGCAATTAATGTCTTTCAAAAACAGAGAGTAGAATCCGATATTCATGTGATAGTATTCTACTGTTTTTGTCGCTTTTGAAAAGTCGATCACATTCACTAAAGGGTGCAAAGTTTCCAGTCCGAACAATTGGTCGTACTGATCAATAGTTTCAATTTTGGTAATTTCATCCATACGGCTTACAGTTTTATCATAGGCAAAGATAAAACTTTTAAGAATATCTTATCTATATCATATTTGCAAAACAGTAATATAGGTACAAGAATCAGTAATTTGTATACAACGTTGGTAGTCAAAGGCAGAATTAATATCTTTGTTCCAAAAATTTTAATACCTACTTTTATGAAAGCATTATTTATTGGCGGAACAGGTACGATCAGTACCGATGTCGTAGCATTGGCACAACAGAGAGGGTGGGAGATTACGCTGCTCAATAGAGGTTCGAAAAAACTGCCGGAAGGTATGCGTAGCATCGTGGCGGACATCCATGACGAACAGGCGGTGGCGAAAGCTATAGCACACGAAAGCTATGATGTCGTTGCCCAATTTATAGGTTATACGGCGAAAGATGTAGAACGAGATATCCGTCTGTTTCAGCATAAGACAAAACAATATATTTTCATCAGTAGTGCTTCTGCCTATCAAAAACCGCAGACAGATTACCGCATTACGGAAAGTACTCCATTAGTAAATCCTTTTTGGGAGTACTCGCGTAATAAAATTGAAGCGGAAGAAGTGCTGATGACTGCTTACCGGACAACCGGCTTTCCCGTGACTATCGTTCGTCCGAGCCATACCTACAATGGAACGAAGCCTCCCGTATCTGTGCATGGAGCTAAAGGAAACTGGCAGATCTTAAAGCGTATCCTTGACGGAAAGCCTGTGATTATCCCTGGTGACGGAAGTTCGTTATGGACACTGACACATTCTAAGGACTTTGCCAAAGGATATGTCGGTTTAATGGCAAACCCTCATGCTATCGGGAATGCTTTCCATATCACAACCGACGAAAGTATGACTTGGAATCAGATTTATGAAACCATTGCCGATGCATTAGGAAAACCGCTGAATGCGTTACACGTAGCTTCGGATTTTCTTGCCGGACATGGAGAAACTTATGATTTCAGAGGGGAACTATTAGGTGACAAGGCTGCCACAGTCGTTTTTGATAATTCGAAGATCAAGAGACTTGTCCCGGATTTTATCTGTACTGTATCAATGGTGGACGGTCTGAGACAATCCGTGCATTATATGCTTACACATCCTGAGAGTCAAACGCCTGATCTGGAGTTTGATAAGTGGTGTGATAGGATAGCGGATGCAATGTACGCTGCGGATAAGGCTTTTAAATCAGGCAAATAGTAAACCTAGCCTTCATATATTTAGTAAGGACCGTTTCGTCCTTGCTGTACTTCAATCCGTATACCGAAATTACCGTTTGCGGATTTTAGTTCGAATGCTCCCCGGAAATTATTCTTTTCCCAAGGCATGGCACTTCGGTTGGGCACTCTCCAACCGTCTTTGTCATAATCTCCGTATGTATTAATCCTCATACCGTTTTTCAGCTTAAAAGATCCCATTTGCATGAACTGTGGAGAAGACGACAGCCCCAAGCCATACCCGTATCCGAAACCGGAAAAGGCAGAAGGAGAAAAAGCATCAGAGAATCCTTGTGAGTATGTGGCATCCGTATTCAGACGGAACAGTTGATTATAGTCTTTACTCATATTCGGCACATCCAGGCTGAATTTAGGAAGTTTGGGAGGAGCTACATTCATCAATCCCATATCCAATAAAAAGCCGCCAAACTCCTTAATATTAGCCGAGGGGGCACGACGAATACTATCGGAAGGGATTTCTGACTGTGCGGATGCAAAACCGACCGATAATATCAGCGAAAGAAATAAAATCAGTTTTTTCATCTTCGTAAAGGTTGATTTATGACAAAGATAGAAATTTTCATCCTGACTATTTGTTTCTGTTATATTTTCTTAGAGAAAAACTCTTTAAAAATAGGATGACAACATTTGTACATACGTTTAAGTAGCAATTAACGTGGATACTTCCCGTTTCAAGTAACAAAAGACATGACATTGAGCAAAGTTCGTATCTTTCCTCCCTCATTCATAAAAAGGAACGAGGGAGGAAATACCTTTTAGCGTATGGAAGCCTTCCATACATTAGCATACTCTTCCAGTACACGCTTGATACTCTGCCCGATTTTTACATAATCAGCTTCGTTCAAGTTGGCAAGTGATACACGGACACTCCATTTCGGTCCGGCAAAGCCACCACCGTTCAGCAATACGAGCGAAGTCTCATTTGCCAGGCGAAAGACCACATCCAACGGATTATATGTCTTTTGCAGATAAGCAACAAAATCATCCCCATAGAATTTTTTCGCCCATACCAGCATATCAATTTCCGAGTAATATCCGGCACGTAGAGGGTCTTCTACCAGTGTGAAACCCGTATTGTCCCATAATGCATGAAGGCGGCGGTGAATGATTTCCTGCATTCTGGTTTTGTAACGGTTTTCCTTATCCAGAATAGCAAAAAGCGAGAACAGGCTCATCTGCATCTGCTGTGGCAGAGAAAGACCTGCGGTATGATTCAATGCGATCTGGCGGCTGTCTGCCACCATGCGGTCAATAAACTTCAGCTTTTCCGGATGCAAATCGATACTGGAGTAACGTTTGTTCAAGATTGCTTTTTGCTCCTCCGACAGGCGGGCAATCATTTTGTCGTAGATGTTGTCTTCGTGTAGCGCGATTACGGCATTTCTCCAGCCTGTTGCACCGAAATATTTGGAGAAAGAATAAACGCAAAGAGTATTGTGAGGCAATTCCGCCATTAATGACCGGAAATGAGGTATAAATGTTCCATACACATCGTCCGTAATAATCATCAGGTTCGGATTATCATTTTTTACGATATTGACAATCCGTGCGGCAGTCTCCGGGCTAAGCGCATAACTGGGCGGATTGCTCGGATTCGTAATGAAGAGCGCTTTAATCTGCGGATTTTTCAGTTTGTCAATGTCTTCATCCTTATATTGCCATGTATGTAATCCGTCGGCTGTCATCTGATCGGCGGATATTTCAGTCACGTTAAATTGATAACGTCGTAGCTGCGGGATCTCTATATAAGGAGTGAAAACCGGAATCATCAGTGCAATAGAATCTCCCTGGTTCAACAGGAAATTCTCTTCCAGCGAATCGAACAGATAACACATGGCGGCTGTGCCTCCTTCGGTGGCGAACAAGTCGAATGTCCCTTTCGGCGGACGTCGGTCACACATCTCTTGTGCCAGATAATCCTGTACGATCTGTTCCGTAAAATACAGAATACGGTCGGGCACAGGATACTGGTCACCGATGACGGATTCCGCCCATTCATGTACCAGTGTGTCCGGGTCGGCAGCATGCTCCATTAGCATATAGTTGTAACCCTCTTTCAGCAGATTGGCACCGGGAGCCTTCTCATTATCTTTCAGGAACGCCTCAAAACGGGCAGCGATCCCTGCCTTTTGAGGGATACCGGCGATTCCTTCTTCCAGTGAAAACGCCCGGCGACATTCACAAAGTCCGAATTGTCCCAACAGGAAAAAAGCTTCACGTGGTTCGGTAGCAATCCAGTTCGGATTACCCCGTCCTGCATTCAGCATGGTATGTGCTATCTTCTTGACACTCTCATCCGCCATGTCAATAAGCTTGTTTTTCAGTTCGAACGGACTGATCGTTTCCATTTTCCTGGCATAACTTTTAGTAATAGCCGGGCTATTGTCTTTTTTTTCCATAATGAAATCTATATTAGTTAGAATAGTAAATAAGTTGTCAAAAGTATTGGTTTCACGTTTACATCAGCAATACGATAAATACTCCCCAGATAATCAGCAGTGTGTTGCCGACAGCATACGTTACGGTATATCCTAAAGCCGGGGTCTCACTCTCCACCGCATCCTGAACAGCTCCCAATGCAGCAGTGGTAGTACGTGCTCCCGCCGTACATCCTAATGTCAGTGCAGGGTGGAATTTGAACAGATATTTGCCCATTAGTAACCCGCTGAGAAGAGGAATGGCCGTAGCCAATGCCCCGATAATGAACAAGCTGAAACCGACCTCCTTAAATCCGGCTACAAAACTGGGACCTGCGGCAATGCCGACTACTGCAATAAACATGTTCAATCCTACATTATTCAATACCCAGAGTGAAGGTTCGGGAATACCTCCGAAAGTAGGATGTTTACTGCGCAGCCAACCGAATATCAGTCCTGCAATCAATGCACCTCCACTGGTGGAAAGACTGATAGGGACACCTCCCAGATGCATAGTCAACGCACCGACAAGGCCACCGACCAGAATACCGAGTCCGACAAAAATCATATCTGTCTGATTCGTCGGCCGATCAACATATCCCATTTGTTTAGCGGCAGTTTCCACCTCATGTTTCATTCCGGTAAGTTCCAGAATATCACCGGCGTCCACCACTGTCCGGGCAAGTACCGGGACATTGATACCCGCACGTTTGATACTACGGATACTAACCCCGTGCATAAATTTCTGTGCCCGGATTGTCGATACCTTTTCGCCTGCGAAAGTCCGGTGTGTCACCATAACCGGCAGAGTTTCCGCCGGAAAGTCCAGTAGTTGCGCATCGATCACTTCCGGGCCGATCCAGTCTTCTTCGCCAATCACAAATTCGCGTCGTCCGCTTAGTACGATTTCATCCTCCGGCTGAAGAAGCATATCCGGTTTGACCTCTTTTACAACTCCCCGTTGTCGGACTCGTTCTACAAATAACAGTTTCTCCTGTTCGGATAGATACTTTTCCAGTTCACTCACCTTTTTTCCTTTGCCAAACCATTTATTTGTGATCTTGTACGCACGGAACACTACCGGACGAAGGGCAGGGGAGAATCCGGGTTCATCCATTTCTGAAGTCCCCATTTTAGATTCCAGTTCTTTACAATCAGCTTTTACTTTATCCAATCCGCCGAGAAGCTTCGGACCGAGAGAAGCCAGAATCCAGGCAGAACCAGCTGTACCGAAAATATAAGTGACGGCATAAGACACAGGAATGGCATTAATATATGTTGCCTTCTGTGCTTCGCTGATGCCCAACTGGTTGATCGTATCGCTTGCCACGCCGATAACGGCAGATATCGTTTGTGAGCCTGCCAGCAATCCGACAGCCTCTCCGATATGATATCCCATAATCTTGGCAAGTATCCATGGTGCTACCAGACTGACGATACACATCAATACGGCGAACCCCACCTGTGGCAGTCCGTCTTTTTTCAGTCCGCGAAAGAATTGCGGACCTACCTTGTAGCCAACGGCAAACAAAAAGAGTAGAAAAAATACGGCTTTTAACGGACCGTCTACTGTAATGTTCAATTGTCCTACCAATACTCCTACCAGAAGGACGCTGGTCACTGTACCTAAAGAGAATTTCCCTATTTTCAGTCTTCCCAGCCAGAATCCCGCGAAAAGTGTGAGGAAGATAGCAAGTTCAGGGTGTACCCTTAGTTGATTGATAATCCATTCCATAATTAAGTTGTTGTTTTAGGTTATGCCAATAACAACAGTTATTGTACGCAAAGAGTTTGTTGCTTCACGTAGATTTGTTACTTTTGCACTTTCAAAATAAAACTAATCATATCCTGTATGAAATCAGACATAGAAATTGCTCGCAGCATTGAATTGAAGAAGATAAAGCAAGTTGCCGAAAGTATCGGAATCCCTCGTGAAGAAGTAGAAAATTATGGTCGCTACATCGCAAAGATTCCCGAACAACTGATTGATGAGGAGAAGGTGAAGAAAAGTAACCTCATCCTGGTAACTGCCATTACAGCAACAAAAGCGGGTATCGGCAAAACCACTGTATCTATCGGTCTCGCTTTGGGACTCAATAAAATTGGAAAGAAAGCTATCGTTGCTTTACGTGAACCCTCTCTCGGACCCTGTTTCGGTATGAAAGGCGGTGCGGCCGGAGGAGGATATGCCCAAGTGCTCCCCATGGAAAAGATTAATCTTCATTTCACCGGAGACTTTCATGCTATCACTTCTGCGCATAACATGATTTCCGCTTTGCTTGATAATTATCTTTATCAGAATCAGGCGAAAGGTTTCGGACTGAAGGAAATCCTATGGCGCCGGGTGCTCGATGTGAACGACCGTTCTTTGCGTAGTATTGTCGTAGGTCTGGGGCCAAAATCAAACGGTATCACTCAAGAATCCGGTTTTGATATTACTCCGGCGTCGGAGATTATGGCTATCCTTTGTCTTTCTAAAGATGTGGATGACTTGCGCCGCCGTATCGAAAATATCCTGTTAGGCTTTACATACGATGATAAACCTTTTACAGTCAAAGATTTGGGAGTGGCGGGAGCTATCACCGTACTGTTGAAAGACGCCATTCATCCCAACTTAGTGCAGACGACCGAAGGAACTGCTGCTTTCGTACATGGCGGCCCGTTCGCTAATATAGCTCACGGATGTAACTCTATTCTGGCAACCAAGCTGGCTATGTCATTCGGCGATTATGTGATTACGGAAGCCGGATTCGGTGCCGACCTCGGTGCGGAGAAGTTCTACAATATCAAATGCCGTAAGAGCGGACTCCAACCACGTCTGACTGTAATCGTGGCTACGGCACAGGGACTGAAAATGCATGGTGGTGTCAGTCTCGACCGCATTAAAGAACCGAATATGGAAGGATTGAAAGAAGGATTGCGCAATCTGGACAAGCATGTCCGTAATCTTCGTTCTTTCGGTCAAACAGTGATTGTAGCTTTCAATAAGTTTGCTACAGATACAGATGAAGAAATGGAACTGTTGCGCGAGCATTGCGAGCAGTTAGGCGTAGGTTTCGCTATCAACAATGCATTCACTGAAGGAGGAGAGGGCGCAGTAGATATGGCTCGCCTGGTGGTAGATACTATCGAAAATAATCCGTCCGGTTCTCTGCGTTATACTTACAAAGAAGAAGACAGCATACAGCAGAAGATTGAAAAGGTAGCTACCAATATTTATGGAGCAAGCGTTATCACATACAGCAGCATTGCCCGTAACCGCATCAAACTGATTGAGAAAATGGGAATTACCCATTATCCGGTCTGTATTGCAAAAACACAATATTCATTCTCTGCCGATCCTAAGATTTATGGTGCAGTGAATAATTTCGAGTTCCATATCAAAGATATAGTCATTAATAACGGAGCTGAAATGATTGTTGCGATAGCCGGAGAAATTCTCCGCATGCCGGGACTTCCTAAAGAACCGCAGGCGTTGCACATTGATATTGTGGATGGAGAAATAGAAGGTTTGAGCTAAAAAACAATCGGACCGCAGGAATCCCTGCTTCAATGAGTAAATCCCCGTCTTTCCTTATAAACCAATAGGGAAAGACGGGGATGCTTGTATATAGAGTCCGGTACACCTTTTTATATCTCTTCCGGCGTACCGTACGATTGAATTCGTTTTTTGTTGAAGAGATATTCCATATCTTTTTTTTGTAATAGGAAAAACGAAATTCCTGACAGATAGTTCGGATAGAAAAGTTAATAAATACAAAAAGAGGTCTGTCCTTTTTGAAAAGAACAGACCTGATAAGTTACAGTATCCGATAATCCGAATATCAGACCTAAAATAAAGTATGCCTCTTAATAAGCAAAAAGAGGATATTTCTTCATTGTCTCATTGACACGTGCACGAACTTGTGCGATAACCTCTTCATTGTCTACGTTGGATAACACAGTCTCAATCATTTCTGCGATTTCAAGCATCAGATCTTCCTTAGCACCACGAGTTGTAATAGCTGGAGTCCCCAGACGAATACCGGAAGTCTGGAAAGCCGAACGGCTGTCGAACGGAACCATATTCTTATTAACGGTAATATCAGCAGAAACCAATGCTTTCTCTGCCACTTTACCTGTCAAATCAGGGTATTTGCTACGCAAGTCAACCAGCATAGAGTGATTATCAGTGCCACCGGAAACGATCGTAAAACCACGGTCAATCAATGCCTGTGCAAGTACGGCAGCATTCTTTTGTACTTGTTTTGCATATTCCTTGAATTCAGGTTGCAGGATTTCGCCGAAAGCCACAGCTTTGGCAGCAATCACGTGTTCCAGCGGTCCGCCTTGGATACCTGGGAAAACAGCTGAATCCAGCAGTTGAGACATCATTTTGATTTCACCCTTCGGAGTTTTCTTTCCCCAAGGATTAGGGAAATCTTTGCCCATCATGATGACACCACCACGAGGCCCGCGAAGTGTTTTATGTGTAGTAGAAGTGACGATATGTGCATATTTAACCGGGTTTTCCAGTACTCCGGCAGCAATCAGACCGGCAGGATGAGCCATGTCGATCATCAGGATAGCACCTACTTTGTCTGCGATTTCACGCATACGCTTGTAGTCCCATTCACGAGAGTAAGCGGAACCGCCGCCAATGATCATTTTCGGTTTTTCGCGTAGAGCGACTTCTTCCATTTGGTCGTAGTCAACGCGTCCTGTTTCCTTATTCAGATTATATTCGCAGGGAGTATAGATAATACCGGAAGTATTTACTAATGAACCATGAGAAAGGTGCCCGCCATGTGCAAGATTCAATCCCATGAATTTGTCGCCCGGATTCAGGACAGCCAGAAAAACGGCTGCGTTAGCCTGTGCTCCGGAATGCGGCTGTACGTTTGCCCATTCGGCTCCGAAGATTTCTTTCAGGCGGTCGATAGCGATTTGTTCGCTCTGGTCTACAACTTCACAACCTCCGTAATAGCGTTTGCCCGGATAACCTTCTGCATACTTGTTAGTCAGGCAAGAACCCATTGCCTGCATTACCTGGTCACTCACAAAGTTTTCAGATGCAATCAGCTCGATACCTTTCAGCTGACGTTGGTGCTCTTTTTCGATGATGTCGAAAATTAAGTCGTCTCTTTTCATTCTTTTATAATAAGATTAAATTTCTAATTCGAGATACCTTATTTTAAGCGTACAAAGTTAATGAAAATAAATAAAGAAAGAAGGAAGTACAAGAAAAATGTTAGTCAAAAATGGAATTTAGTAGAAAATGGTCAGAAGATAAAACCGAGCGAAAAACTCAAGGCGCTGTCGCGGCGGTCGAATATAATCCGGCTGATTCCTGTGCTGCCGTCCGAGTTGATATTGTCATAGGTAATAGACTTGGAGATATTTCCAATTCCCTGCTCGTAGCGGAAATCAAAGAAAATACGGGAAATATTGACTCCCACGCCAATCACTGCACTTATATTAAACGGATAGAGTTTCTCATGGATACCTTTCTGGTCGAAATTGCTGAAAGTTATTTCGTTCTTCTTTCCCCATAAATAACGGAGCTTGGGACCGGCAAAGATAGACATTCCGTAAGGACCTTTCTTCACTACGTTATAGCCATACAGAACGGGAAAGTCAATACTGTGCAATACAGATTGAACCGAAGCATAATCCGGCTCGATAGCCGGATGTTGAGAGCCGAGTTTATCGAATGTAATCTCGCATTTGGTTACATTGTATGACACTTCCGGTTGGATATAATGTTTCTTCATATTGATACGCATGAAGAGAGCACCGAAATAACCGATTTTATAATTATTCTGCACCTCGTCGATAGTCACATCTTTGATTTTCAACTCGGAAACCATAAACATGGAGGAATTGAACCCTGCCCTGACACCGAAGTTTATTTTCTTCGTATTGGGACGGTCCACCTTGTCTGCGGTATTGCGATTCTGCCCGAAAACCGTACCGGCTACCGTCATCAAACCGAAAAATAGTATTTTACGCAGCATATTCATGGTTATACAATCCTTTGTCTTTATGATTTTTTCTTTTCAACACTCCAACCGAATTTTCCGATTTTTTCTCCCAGACCATAGTATCCTCCGTGAACATATACCAGAGGATTAGCTTCCGCCAGTTCGAGCTTCCCAGTCTCAGGATTCAGATTCCGGTCGTCGGCACGTACATTTACTACATCTGCTATAAACATATCATGCGAACCGAGAGATACGATCTCTTTTACGCGGCATTCGATGCAGAGGGGAGATTCCTCAATCAAAGGCGCACTGACTACGGTGCACTGCCCCGGGGTTAGCTTCATCTCGTCAAACTTATGATAATCGCGTCCTGAACGAACTCCGCACCAGTCGGTGGCGAAAGCCATGTCTTTTGTCGTCAGATTAATGACAAACTCCATATTCCGCTTGATAATCTCATAAGAATGTCGTTCCGGGCGTACGGATATATAGCATATGGGCGGGTTTGTGCAAATCGTACCCGTCCATGCTACAGTGATAATATTATATTCACTTTCTTCTTTTCCGCAACTGACCAGCACAGCCGGCAGCGGATAAATCATCGTTCCTGGTTTCCAGTCCTGTTTCACTTCTTTATTGGAAAAATGAAAATTAAAGAATGGTGATTTCCTCACGTTTCTGTTCCTTCTCGCAATAATGGCATTTTACGATGCAATTATCCTTGTCCGTCACATGGAATAACGTAGCCATTGGCTCATTGTTCGTGATACATTTCGGGTTCGCGCATTTCACGATTCCGCGAAGCTCATCCGGCATTCTTACTTCTTTCTTTTCCACTACCTCGTAGTCGCGGATAATGTTCAGTTTCACATTCGGAGCCACAACCGAAATACGGTTGATTTCTTCATCGCAGAAAAACTTGTCCGCGATCTTGATAATCCCCTTCTTTCCCAGCTTCTTGCTGTCGAGGTTGAAACCGATAGTGATATTGCTTGTCATTTGCTCCACGCCGAGCAGTTGCACTACGGTAAAGAGCTTTTCAGAAGGAATATGGTCAATCACTGTCCCGTTTTTCAGGGCGGCTACTTGCAATGCTTGTTTATTTTCGCTCATAATAAAATATCGTTTTTAACGTCCTCTAATGTGATACCTAATACGTCGCAAAGAATGGCTTCACGGGCATACAGACCATTTTGTGCCTGTTGGAAATAATATGCCTTCGGGTTATCGTCCACATCGTATGCAATCTCGTTGACACGGGGTAGCGGATGCAGAATGCGCAGGTTCGGGCGAGTATTTTCCAACATCTTGTTGCGCAGGATATAAACGTTTTTCACCCGTTCATATTCCATTAGGTCGGTGAAGCGTTCACGTTGCACACGGGTCATATACAGGATATCTGCATCTGCAATGATTTCTTCGCTGAAATCCGTGTGTTCCACATATTTTATCTGGTGCGTTTTACAATAGAGTTTGTATTCTTCCGGCATTTTCAGTTCATCGGGAGCGATGAAGTGGAAAGTGGGGTTGAAGTGACGCATTGCCATTAACAGGGAGTGCACGGTACGCCCGTATTTCAAGTCACCTACCAGGAAAATATTCAGGTTTTCCAGCGTGCCTTGCGTTTTGTAGATAGAGTATAGATCGAGCATTGTCTGTGACGGATGTTGGTTCGCTCCGTCTCCGGCATTGACAATGGGCACAGGAGCGACTTCACTTGCATAGCGGGCAGCTCCTTCCAGATAGTGACGCATGACGATAATATCTGCATAATTGCTCACCATCATAATCGTGTCTTTTAGTGTTTCCCCCTTTGACGAGCTGGTAGCTTTGGGGTCGGAGAATCCGATCACACGTGCTCCTAGACGATTGGCGGCTGTTTCAAAACTCAGGCGGGTGCGGGTAGAAGGTTCGAAGAACAGGGTTGCTACTACCTTTCCTTGCAATAACCGGCGGTTGGGGTTCATTTCAAACTGCTTCGCCATTTCGAGCATGTAGAGGATTTTTTCTTTAGAATGTTCGGCAATGGTTACTAAACTTCTGTTTTCCATTTTGTTATATTTTATGTGGATAGAACTTGTTTTACCGGAGCGTAAAGGTACGAAGAATTTGTGAATAGCACAGATTTTTTCGTACCTTTTTTTATCATTCGGCGTTTATTTCTGCTTGTTGGTCAATGCGGCAATGATATACTTTCCCGGTGCCCCGATCTTGCCCCACGTCGTATTGCTGAACAGCCTCCATATCTGCGTGCCTTTCCTACCGTAATCCGACAACTTCATAATTGCCTGCTTTTCTTTCAGATCCGTCACTTTATGGCGTTCCAGGCTTTCCAGCAGTCCGGTTACGTTGTGTGTAGTCTGATTGTAAGCATACCCCGGAATTTCAAACGAAGCATTACTTGTTTCTTCCTCCTCAGAAGATAGTTTATTTTGGTTTGGTTTAGTTTGTCCGGAAATGTCCTCATTTTCCGGATTCACCTCCGCGTCAGCTTTAAAAATGTCTGCATCTTTTTTATTCGTGCCTCCTTTTTGTTTACCATTTCCTGGCCGGACTTCCAACAAATAAGGTAATTTAGAGAAATCAATCTTTCTTCGTACAGTAGCTTCCAGCCAGACTTTCTGAATCTGCTCTGAGGTCAGGACCCCATATTTCTCATAAATATCTTTATTGAAAAATTCCTTTTCCAGCAGTAACTCTATAATTTTCTCCATTACTTCCTCTTTAATACCTCCGCCTACTTTACGGACGAAGATAAGACTCTGTTCTTTTCCCCAAGAAATATAATACCCTTCTTTATAGATTTTGCAGAGTAGTCTCATGACAATATAAGAGGATAAGATTCCGAATTTAGCTTCTAACAGTTCCATTATTTCTTCGTCGAAAAAATTTGCAGGTGTGGGGAAATAGGGGATTCCTTTATTAATCATACTCATAGTTCAATATTTTTTATTAAATGTTATACAATCGCTTTCCATTCCAACAGGTTTCCGATCATAAACCGTCTCCACGCGTGTTGCTCCATACTCCAGTAGACCACAGACATCTGTCGGGAAGTGATCTTGAACTCCCGGTGAAAATCTTTTTCATATCCAACCAAGGTTCCTTGTTCCATACAGAATGTGCCGTCTTGCTTATGGAAAGCTATCATGGCATTTCCATATAACATTCGTTCAATAAGCTCTATACAGCTTTGCGCAGTTTTTTCTGCACATTTTTCCGAAATACCCTTTTCGGCGGCAATACGTTTTTTCCATACTAACTTGCAGGCTTCTAACTTGCTTTTGTCTATTTTTCTTTTCATCTTTTTTCTTCTGTTTTTTTTAATATTTGTTTTTTTACGAATAAAATCTCCCCTTCAGGATAGTGACGGTATATGATTATTATAGGGTCGCTATCCTTTCATTATAGTGATACTGTTTAATTGTTATAGCGTCACTATTTTTGAAGATAGATATACGTTGTCTTTAGTCGGCTAGAAACGGCTGCGAAAGTATATCTTTTGTTTCTTCTGCACAATTATTTTTGTCAACGCTTATTCTCTACTCTCTTTTTTACTTGTTTTTCGTCCTCTTCTTTTCGTTCTCGTTCCTCTTGCCTGATGTTACATAACTTTGTTTCTATACTGCTAATTTCTAACAATTTAAACCCGCCATGTTTAGCTATATATAAGCTCTTAGGGGGCACAGAACGATGTGTGTAAACTACGGCGGCCGCAAAAATATGTTGGATATCCGATGAATAAGGGGATTGACGTTATTTTCGATAAGATGCCAATATCAAAACAACGCGTTACATTGGTTTACATTTGACTTCCATTCAACTACCATTTGAACAGTTTGAAGGCAACAAAACGTTAACTATAGACTACTGGTTGACATTATTCAAGAGATAATCTAATGTGATTGAGGGAAAACCTTTATATACCGCTAGTTTCAGCACTTTGTGTTTGAGGTTAGCGGTTTTATTGTTGCTGTTTGAGAAGCCGTTCAAAAGCTGTCAATTCACAGTTTTGAGAAGACGTTTTTGAATAAAATATTGGAAGTTACTAAAATGTTAAAATCGACTTTAGGGATACCATTAAAGATACTGTTTAGGGATACTATATTTTTCCGTAAATAGAAGGAATTATCAAGTTTAGGGATACCTTTTCAAGACTTTTTTTTGCGTGTTGAGATATAGATAATACCTTTTTTGATACGTTTTTTGCCTCATTTATGCGTTTTAAGAGGGGGATAATACCATTATTGCGACGGTTTATGGCAATACAAAGATGAGGTAAGTCATTGATTTATAGTGTGTATATTGGGAATTATATGTAATTTAGCGATGAAAAAGTGCGTGTGTGTGCTTTTACGCATAAGATAGACATTATTTCCTTATAAAATAGTTGTTCATTCTTCAGGTTTTTACTATACTTTTGTAGTGACTGAGACAATAACATAGGGATATATCTATTAAAAAACAGAAAAGAATGCCCTTTATGGAGGCTGTAACGAAAGAAACAGCGACTTCGCCCTATGTAGAAAGTGTCAGTCACTCCTACGGAGGGCTTTCTTTTTATATTAAAGAAAGACTGATGGGCGAAATTAAAAATGTAATCGAGACTATTGTTGTCGATGGTAAAGAGATGGCTATTGAACGCCGGAGTGATAATGTATGGGTGAATATGACTCAGATGGCTATACCATTTGGAAAAAACAAATTACCTACTCAATGGCTTAGAACTAAAGAGGCACATGAGTATCTTGCAGCGCTTTCCGTTATGCATAAATGCAGAACGGCTGATTTAGTGATAGTTAGACAGGGAGGGACGCCTCAAGAACAAGGAACATGGTGTACGGATTATCGTATTGCTATGCGATTTGCACAATGGTTAGATATGAAATATAGTATTCAAGTAGATAGTTTACTAGTTCAAATTGCTAACGGAGAAAAGATTGTATCTGATGTTCTTCCTTTTGATGGAAAGAATTATATCAGTCAAAGTGATTATTGCCGGACGCTTGAATGTAGTTATCATAGCTTCTTTGGCTTGAAAAGTCATTTCCCTACCGAGTATATATATGTATTGGGAGTTTGGTATGTTAGTATGAAGCTTTATCGAATGAAGGAAGCTGATAGGCGAATTAGAGGAGTAAAGGCTGATTTGCGAAAAGAAAAAGATAAATGGCAGTTGAAATTTGAATTTCAATAATAAACGAGGCGGCATTATTTTGTCGCCTCGTTTATTATATATCTAATTATCATATTCTTGTATCTCTTTTTTTATTGGGCAGTGGCAGAGGCCGCATTGTCGGCATTGGGCGAAGAAGGTTTCTTTGTAGAAGCATCCTTCGCAGTTCCTAAACCCTTAGGATGTTCTTTAGCTTCTTCTGTTTTCGGCTCATAATGTGAAAGTCTAGCTTTTGTTTCGGCTAGTTCTTTTTCTATTAATCGTAGTTCTATATGGAGCTTATCAATTTGAGCATCTTTTTCGTCAAGTTTTTCCATGAGGCGTAACGACATAGCAGATATATTAGAATCTGTTAATGATGGTGATAAATCAAATTGGTTTATACTATATACTTCAATAAATTTATCAAGAAAAGTATCTGCTAGTCCTCTACTACCATTTAATACAGAGTTAAGATATTGAGGCTTAATGCCTAATGCTCTTGATATATCCGCTTTAGATACACCTTCTTTAGACAATCGTTCAACTTCTTTCTTGAACCATTTCTCTTTTAATAAGGATATATTTTCCATTTATAACGCAAAAAGATTTATATTTTCTTGTATATATAAACCAAAATGGTTTACTTTGCTGCCGTTACCAAAATAGGTAACGCCACAAATATACGAAAGAAAATCAAAATAGTGATATATGAAGACAGTAATAATCAAAGAGTACGAATTGCCACTGGTACCGCCTACTGGATATAAAAAGGCTGTAGCAAAGGCTGCTGGAGTTAGTGAGAAAACAGTGTATAACGCTATTAAAGGTGGATTGAGAGGTCCGCAGAGTGATAAGGTTATGCAAGTCTATAAGGAGCTGTATGGCAAACCGGTAAAAACGGAAGTAGTTAAGTAGTAACTATTAAATAATATAAAGTATGAAAAGAAAAGCATCCGGTATAACTCCTTATAGTAAACATATGCAAGAAGTTATCCGGATATTCGCCGAGTTTAGATCAAAAGGTCTTTCTGTTCACGCATTGAGAGAATCTTATTTGAAGAAAGTTGAGAATCCGTATCGTGAAACAATAACCTTATAACTAAAAATATGCCTGGATTACATAAAATGAATAATACTAGTTTACAAAAAGTGAAAGTATTGTATAAATAACAAGTAAGAACAATGAAGATAACAAGACTATTAAGCTCCATTTTTCGCAGTGTAGGGTTCTTTTTTTCTTCGGGGTATTTACCAGATTCGGGTTCCTGTTTTCCGATAATACTTTTTGAAGTTCTTCCACAAAGGCTTTCTTTGTCCGCTCTGGAAGCAATGACAAATCACGTAGCACTATTGCAGAAAGCAGGACTCCTAGTAGCAGTAGACATATCGACAGAGCAAATACCAGACGGGTATATAGGCAAGATGTCTGTGTGGAATGAAGGCTTATCAGAATGCCCAAAACACTGGCTCCTGCCACAAGGATACTTCGATAGAACTCAGCTTGCTTGTCTGTAGATAGGTTGGTTAACTCTGTTAGTTTATGGAAGTTTTTAATCCAGTCTTCATTAATCATGATTATATTAATTTTAGTTAGATAGCTACAAAAGTAGCAAAACTATCCCGGTTCGGGATGAATAGGGATAGGCTTTTTGAATATAAACTTTAAAGAATTGAAGATATGATATACTGGAAAGAAGAATGCGCCCGCTTGGTGAACTCGCAGTCGGTGGTAGTAGTGGTTGATCACTACGATGAGAACAGAGTTCCTGTGTTCGCAATCCGGCGGGCACAGTCTGCCGGTGGTAGTCGTAGTGGCAAGAACTCCTACTGGAGTGTAACGTTTGACGAGCCGCTAAGTGATGAATGTAATGCTGTGACGTTCCCTTTTATTTTGGCTACGATAAGTTTTGACCACAATCATGAAATTCTGCTTCTTTCGAAACGTCTGGAGGAATATCATCCGGCTTGGACACTGGACGGATATGAGAAAGAGTTGGAGTGGCGCAAGGAAAGTGCGCTTTATGGGATGAAACAGATGTTTAACGACTTAAATAAGATAGTATGAAAGTGATCAGATGGATTCAGAATTTGGCTGCTATAGCGGCTTTGGTGTTGGCTCTAAACTTGGCGGATGGGTTGGAGATATCTTTTAAGGATGCGTGTACGGCTGGTGTGTTATTAGTTCTTTCGGTTGCTATGCTGTTGGGACGGGCCTTGGAAGAGGAAAGGAGGGTTGAGTGATGGGTGACGAAAGAATGATGCATAGAAAAAATTTAGAGCAACGCATTGAGGAACTTACGATTCTAAGGAATGAAACCGAACTGTCACTATTAAAAGCAGGCTGTTTGGAATCAATTAACGAAATGACTGACAATTCGTTTTTATGGACACCTCTATTATCCCAGGAACATCCTTCTTTATATTATCAAAAAGCGATACAAGACTCTTCAGCAGAGCCTTATCTTCGGTTAGCCGGTCTTTTGGAATTTTTACTAAAAAATTCAATTCCAAAGGAACTCCAAATGCAGGGGTTGACCATCCGGATTCAGGAAAATAAATGTCACTACTGTATCTCAGGTTCAATTTCCTTAGATGATCTTTATAAATTGTGCGAACATCATCAAGTGGACCTCGACTGTGCGAATAAAAAATAATAGAGAAATAGTTCATGATTATATATTTTTTTTGGTTTTGATGACTACAAAGGTAGCAAACTATTCCGGTTCGGGATGAATAGGGATAGTGTTTTTCTCACATGCAAGATAAGAACAGCAATGTGGCTTACGGGTTCGGTTCGATGCCGGACGCTTGCGCAAATCTAAAAATATTTTGATTATGGAAATGTTTGGTAATATACGGTGCGTGACTTTCGCTGAGCTGGTGACTCAGGGAGGAATCCTGAGTGAGCCGAACTATAAGAAGAAAGTACGTGAAGGGAAGATTCGGGTGCTTCGTCCCGGTAAAGGGAAAGGTGCTTGTGCTCTTATTGACTACGTTTCCCTCTACAAACCTATCAAAGACGCTTACGACGCCAAATTCCCGGATGCGGAACAACGGATGAAAGAACAAATCAAAGCAGAAATCATGAATGACACATTAAGAAGTGACAGCAAGGCTGTTGAGTTCTATCGTGACAGGTACAGGCTTGCCGACGGTAGCGGGCTGACAGATAAAAAGCAGGCAGAATATGTGCTGAATGCACAAGTGATGAATGAGATGATCCGTGTGGAAAGCGAAATGGTGTCGCGCCACAGGAAAAGCGGTTATTCACATCCGAAGGAAGTTTGGGAAACCGTGCTGGGCACATGTGAGAAACTTCGTGGTATGTATCAGCATACACTTCCATCCAACGCTGCCCGTCTTCGTGAAAAGTTTGTTGCATATAAGAAATATGGGTATGAAGTCCTGGTCAGCCGCAAGAACGGAAATCAGAATACCCGCAAGATCGGACCAATGGAAGGGCGTCTGCTGCTGAAACTGAAACGTAGCAAGTTCCCTATCTATACTGATTCGCAGATATTTGACGAATATAACCGCCAAGCAATCGAACGCGGGTTGAAACCAATCAAATCAATGACTACTTTGCGCAATTACTTGAATGATCCTGCCGTAATGCCACTTTGGTTTGCTGCCGTATATGGTATGCAAAAGTGGAAATCGAAATATTCTTCATTGCTGAAGACACAGCTTCCGCAGATGCGTGATGCCCTTTGGTATTCTGACGGTACGAAACTGAACCTTTACTACCGGAACGAAGCAGGAAAGATGTGCACCACTTCCGTCTACGAAGTGATGGATGCCTACAGCGAAACATTGATAGGCTATGACATCGCTCCGAAAGAAACATTCGACAGCCAGTACCGGGCATTCCGCCAGGCGGTAGAATTCGCAGGTGTCCGTCCATACGAAATAGTAAACGACAATCAGGGCGGACACAATAAACTTGCCGCACAGGGCTTTTTTGATAAGATTGCCATTCTGCACAAACCTACAATGCCCTACAACGGACAGAGCAAGACGATTGAAAGCGTCTTCGGACGTTTCCAGCAGCAGATACTCCATAAGATATGGTACTTCACCGGACAGAACGTGACAGCAGTTAAGATGAGCAGCAAGCCGAACCTTGAATTCATCGAGCAAAACGCCTACGCATTGCCCACACTGGCAGAGGTAAAAGAAATCTACCGTCAATGCCGTGAAGAATGGAACAACGCTGCCCATCCGGCTACCGGTATCGCCCGCATCGACATGTACCGCATGAGCGAGAATCCGGAGACTACGCCCGTTCAGCCCGTAGACGTGATACAGATGTTCTGGCTGACAAGTGCCAAAGAGGTGACCTACACCAATGCCGGACTGAGAATAGAAATTGACAAGCAGCGATATGAGTACGAAGTCTACGGAGAAGACGGTCTGCGCAACGAGCAATGGGCGCTTCGCAACACCGGACGAAAATTCCGTGTCTTGTACGACCCGATGGATATGTCCACCGTAGAACTATGGGAAGTCACCGCATCGGGACTGAAATTCAGTGCAAGCGCCACTCCGCGGGTTGTCATCAGCCGTGCGACACAGGAGCGTACTTCCGAAGAAACCTCGTTCATGCGCCGGACCGTCAATCTGAACAAAGAGACAATGGCTCTGGTGCAGTTCAGTACCGAAGATTTTGACTTGAACGAAGCCATTGCAGCCGAATTGTTCGGACTTTCCACTCCCAAACCGAAGAATGTGGGTAAGAAGAAGCTGGACGAGGTACGCGAGAAATACGAAGCGGGCGTATTGAAAGCTCCCATTTCCCTGCCTGAGAAGCTCGCTATGGACGAAGAAGAGGAAGATACGGAACTGGGCTATTCCACAACCGGAGAATATACCAAGGTCACTTCAAATCTGACCTTCGAGGATGTAATCTCTTCCCGTTACGACCGGATGTAGCATCCGCCCCTTGATTAGTAATCAATAATCATTTAAATAATACTCAAACAATGAAAGATTTAAGCCTGGAAGATAAAAACGCTATCCGCGACGCATTGAGCGCCTATTGTGACAACTACTTGTCACGCAATCGTGCAGCGGAAAGCCTGAATGGTGTGAGTGCCGCCACCGTCTCCACAATCTTGAACAGCAAATATACCAACATCTCCGATGATATGTTTGTACGTATCGCCACGCAGATCGGCTTTAGCTTCGAGCACTGGGCACTGCATGAAAGCGAGACATTCAAGGATATTACTTTTGTGCTGGCGGATGCCCAATTGTACAAGAACGTCACCTGGGTGGTCGGCGATGCCGGATGCGGAAAGACTACCGCGGCTATTGACTACCGTAAAAAACACCGCAACGTGTTCTATATCCTTTGTTCGGAAGACATGAAGAAAAGCGACTTCGTTCGTGAAATTGCCAAGCAGGTAGGTGCGCCGACCGACGGAACCAACCTTCGCGATATGCTTGAGTATGCTATCAGCATGATCGCCTTTCTGAATAACCCGCTGCTCATCTTTGATGAAGGCGACAAACTGACAGATTCTGTGTTCAACTACTTTATCTCCATTTACAACCGCTTGGAAGGTCATTCGGGAATAGTCTTTTTCTCAACGGACTACATTAAGCGGCGCATGGAAAACGGATTGCGGTATAATAAGAAAGGTTATAAGGAAATCAATTCCCGCATCGGCCGTCGATTCTTTGACCTTACAGCTACCACCCGGAATGATATTTTCGCCATTTGCCGTGCGAATGGACTGACCGATGAAACAGAGATAAAAAAGGTGTTGAAAGATGCGGAAGCCAGCGAAAACGACCTTCGCAGAGTGAAACGTTTTGTCCATTCCCGCAAACGCCGCATAGATGAACTGAAAAGGAAGGGAGAAGCGGAATAATGGGTAGAGCCAAGTCGGTGAGTGAGTTGCTTGCCACGAAAGTGGAAACATTTCCCTTCAAGAACGAATGGTACGATGCCTTCGGAGAACCGGAACGTAAAGGTGTCTGGCTTGTATGGGGAAATTCCGGCAATGGAAAAACAACCTTCGTCGTTCAGCTCTGTAAATATCTCTGTCAGTTTGAACGGGTGATATACAATAGTTTGGAGGAAGGTGCCAGTCTGACGATGAAAAATACATTGGTGCGATGCGGAATGCTGGAAGTAAACCGTCGTTTTCTTCTTCTGGACAATGAGCCGATAGATGAATTGAGCGAACGGTTGCTACGGCGGAAGTCTCCGGGAATAGTCGTTATCGACAGCTTTCAATACACGCAGATGAACTATAGACAGTATATAGCCTTCAAGGAGAAGCACAAGGATAAGCTTATTATTTTCGTCAGTCATGCCGATGGAAAGCTCCCGTCCGGACGCAGTGCCCGCAGTGTGATGTATGACGCATCTCAAAAGGTATATGTGGAAGGGTACAGGGCATTCAGCAAAGGGCGGTTCAACGGGCCGAAGATGCAGATTGACGCATGGCCGGAGGAAGCCTCCAAATATTGGGGAGAAGTTTTCTAATCATTAAAATAACATCATGAGAACAACGAAAGACAAGACAATCAGTCCACAACAGATGAAAGCGTTGCACGCCACATTTCGCAGTAAGGGATTTGATGAAGAAGATCGCCATGATTTTATCAGTCGGTTTACAGAAGGACGTGTCAGTAGCACAAAGGAACTGACATTTAATGAGGCAAGGCTGATGCTTGAACGGTTGAATGAGTCTGATAAGAAAAAGAAAGAACGGGAACAGGCGGAAGCCAAGAAGCAGTTGAAGGCGATTTTCTTTCTCTCTTTTGAGATCTCTTTCCTGAACAAAGGATTCAGTAACGATACGGAAGAGGAGTTTGAAATGAATAAGGCGAAACTCAATGTGTTTTCCCGTAATAAGAGTGCTTCACATAAGAATGTAACGGAAATGAGTTTATCTGAGTTGAAAGCCTTCAAAAGACAACTGGAAGCGATTGTCTATAACGAAAATAATAAACATAAAAATAAGAAATCATGAGAAAGAGTCAGGAAGTAAATAAGGCGATTGTCATTCTGCGTAAAAAAGGGGATAAGACTAGTCTGAATCAAGCGGAAGTCTTGAGTGGACGTCATTCGGAAGTATGGGTGTTTGAGCACTATGTTCAGAACGTATCGGCTGAATGTCGGGACGAAGCGACTTATTGTGCGGCTCGCGATGCTGCGTTATTCCTAAGTGGGAAACTTGAGTTGGCAGAACTGATACCTGATGCGGAACAGTATCCGATAGCAGAAAAAGAACTGAAAGATTCATCGGGCAAGGATAGGATGAAGAGGTTGGAGGAACGTGTTGCTGAACTGGAGCATGTGATTGCTCTTTTATCGGAGAAAATAAATTTGACGGTAAGGGATGAGGATTTGGGGTATATGACTTCTAAAGAGGTGGTCGATTATATCGGTTGCCCGGTATCTTTGATGAGGAACTGGAGAAAAAAAGGTGTCCTTCCTTATTACCATAGGGGGAGCAGAGTCTTTTATCATAAAAAGGATATCGATAATAGTACCACTATAAAAAAATATATGAAGACTCATGGCACGCTTGCAAAAGGAATCCGTTGATTCCATGTCCCTCCGTCTTCAGGAGGTCATCCGCCTGAAGGAACGAATCACCCGTGACGAATCCCGTCTGGATGAAATCATCAACATTTTGTTGGAACGTGACACTTCGGAGAAATCGAAAGAAACGGATGATTTGATTTTAGAGTTGAACAGCACCGGAATACGCATTGAACGGGATAAGGTGAGCCTTGCGAAGCTGAAGGCCCCTTCGGAGTTGACGGACGAAGATCGCGAAAACCTTCCGCCTCCGGGTACCAGCGAGAAATTTAATATCAAGTATTAATCATAGTATGAACCATTAAAAGAAAAGAATTATGGCAAAGACAAGAGTAAAGAAAGTCGTTATTTCCGGCATTACATCGGAGCAGGCGGAAATCGCCTTCAGTGAGTTTGCGACGGCTGATGCCAAAGTGCAGAATATCCAGAGCAAAATGGATATGGAAATCACCCGCATCCGTGATAAATATGCGGATGTACTGGCAGAGCAGCAGGCTATCAGAGAAAAGAATTTTGAAATCATGCAGACATTCGCGACCGAGCATCGTGAGGAGTTATTTTCCAGACGTAAGAGTTATGAAAGTGCTCATGGTACGTTCGGTTTCCGCACAGGAACTCCCAAATTAAAAAACGTCAAAGGGTTTACCTGGGCGTCCGTCACTAACCTGGTGAAGGAATTTCTTCCCGCTTACATCCGTGTGAGCGAGGAACTGGCAAAGGACCGTCTTCTTGCCGATCGTGACAAGGAGGAAGTTGCTGAGCAATTATCAAAATGTGGTATGGTTGTAGTACAAGATGAAACATTCTATGTGGAACCCAAGAAAGAAAACGAACAGCCGTCCTGAGTATTCGTATGCGCCTATTGGTAGCCGTTGGGCAATCTATCATTGGAAAGAGTCCAGCAATATCAGCACCGGGGACAAAGTGACGGAGTTTTTCACCCGTGAAGAAGCCCGGAAAGAATGCTATCGGTTGAATGGTTGGAAGTATCAAGCCCCTAAGTCATGACGAAATTCATTTATAAGAGCAATCTCCGGCGTGAACGGATGCCGGAGTGGCTCAAATACATCACGGATTACACACTGGAAGAATTCAACAGTCTTTTCCCTATTGGTCTGAAATTTGACTTTGAGATGCTGGAGTGGTCAATCAAGGATGATTTACGAATGCTCGGAAAAGACAATGTGACCACGGAACTGGTGGCGGATGAAGGACAGACAGTCATCTTCATCAAACGCTCCGGACATACACTAGTTTCAATCTATTTTAAATAACATTTTATCAACAATTAAATAACTTACAAATATGGCAATGCACACATGGTTTGAATGCAAAATTCGTTACGAAAAAGTAATGGAGAACGGGATGCAGAAAAAAGTAACTGAACCTTATCTGGTGGATGCTCTCAGCTTCACGGAAGCGGAAGCACGTATCATCGAAGAGATGACACCTTTCATATCGGGGGAATTCGTAGTATCGGATATTAAACGTGCCAACTACAGCGAACTGTTCCCCAGTAATGACGAACAGGATGACCGCTGGTTCAAGTGTAAACTGGTTTTCATCACTCTTGATGAAAAGAGCGGGGCGGAGAAATGTACTTCCACTAATGTGCTGGTTCAGGCTTCCGACCTCGACCGTGCGAAAAAGAACCTGGACGAAGCAATGAAGGGATCAATGGCGGATTATCAGGTTCCCGCGGTGACGGAAACGGCAATTATGGATGTTTATCCGTATACGGCATCAGATAACGAACCGGAATTCAGGGAATGATTATAGCTGTAGACTTTGACGGGACGATTAGCCGGGGTAAATACCCGGCTATTGACGGAGAACAACCGTATGCGGGAGAATCGCTGAGAAAGCTTCATTCGCAAGGTCATAAGATTATCATATGGACTTGCCGTACTGGGGACAGACTGTTGGAAGCTATCAACTGGCTTCTTGAACATCAGATTCCATTCAGTCGTATCAACGACCACGATCCGGATAATTTGGCCAAATACGGTGGTGAAGGTGGAAAGAAGATATACGCGCACGTCTATATTGATGATAAGAATATCGGCGGCTTCCCCGGGTGGCCTGCATGTCTGGCGGAGATTGAGCGTATGGAAGCTGAATACGAAGTTTTTTTGAAACAACAAACCTTAAGAAATGAATAAAACTAAGTGTATTACGTTCGACAAAGCAGCTCAAGACGCTTTGCCGGAACATATCAAAGATAAAATGAAAGCCGACAGAACAATTGCTAAGGCTATCAAATTGTGTCAGAAAATTGCTAAAATAGAGAAAGACCGCGCGCTGTCTGCCGGATACATGCAGGAGTTAATAGAAGAAGCGGAAACCGTTTTTAAATAACCCTCAAAACAGAATAGAAATGAACTAACTTATTCCGACTGCCTATTCAGCAACGAAAAAAGAATAATAAAACTCCTTACAACCTCGATAAATAGGGACTTTCATTCGCTTTTCTCCCTGTTTTTTCGTATCTTTATAGAGTGGAAAAGCAAAAAAATATTCATCAAGCGTGATTGGATATTCAAAAAGAATTCGCATCTTTGCGACGCAAAAGTATTTTTTTACCAGTGGCAGAGTTATCTGTCCATGCGTCGTGTTTGGGCTTTTTTTATGCCCATATGCGAACCATACATAGTATGGCGGCATCTAACCCCGTGCATAGATTATAATGGTCTATGCAAGTCACTGGTAAAGTACTTTTGCAGCGGGAAGTGGATGCCGTTCTTTTTAACTATCCACATGCAAAAAAACTTTACTTTATGACAATTTCAAATGAACCGCAAGCTACCGGCTTGCTGGAGGTATTCACCTTCAATCAAAACAGTACACCTATCCGTGTGCAAGTAATCAACAATGAACCTTGGTTTGTAGCAAAAGATGTTTGCGATGTTTTAGGCATTTCAAAGTATCGTGATGCTATTGCTCGATTGGATGATGATGAAGGATGTCCAATTGAAGTGGACACCCTTGGAGGAATGCAAAAAATGGCTGCTGTAAATGAATCAGGATTGTATACTCTTATTCTTCAATCTCGTAAACCTGAAGCTAAACCATTCCGTAAATGGGTTACTTCTGAAGTTCTTCCTTCTATCCGCAAAAAGGGATACTACGGCATCAAGAAACAAGCTAACAATTATTTAGATGCTCGTGATATACCTTATACTAAACAGTTATTCAATGGCTGCGAAATCCGTACTATCACTATTGAAGGCAAGCAATGGCTATCAATGAACGATTTTCATAGAGCTATAGGCAGCAGTACGGAAAGTAGTCAGGCTGCAAAAAAGTTGAACGCAAAAGAAGTGAATGCTCAGAAGATACATATCTTCGGTAATACCCATCCTTCATGGTTCATTACTATGACTGGAGCCATGCTGCTACTTTCGTGCAGTCGCAAGATGCAGAATATGAGACAACTCGAACTTCAATTTTCAGAATTGTAATAATCAAGTAAGGAGGTTTATTATGGGACAGAATTTAAAAAAATACGATATAGGAGAATTGGAAGGTTGTTTTCAATGTATAAAAACACCAGAAGAAACGGTAGCGGAAATCAATGCTGTAATAGTTCAGTTAACACGTTGGTTTATCGAGACAAATGACGTTTGTTCTGAAGTTTACGAATTGAAAGATTGCGTAGATTTTCTATTGAGTTTGCGAGGTGCCATTGAAGAAGTAAAAGCTATTTGACATGAGTACACATACAGATAATTTTAATATGTCCGGTTTGCATGACCTGGCTACTAATTGGGACACAATAGAAATTGCGAAAGCCATAGAAGAAGCAATGTTCACTTATATTTATTCAAATATGAGTAGGGATGGGAATGCTATAAAATCAGTCGATTATATATCTTATTTACGTATGCTTCGTGACGCATTTCTGGAAGTGAAGCCAAAAGATTAAATTTTGAATCGTGATATAAGGAGAGTGCCGCCACAACAGGATAATTTATACTGTTTGTGACGGCACTCGTCATTTTATTCCCCCGGCTCCCCCAAGAACAACACGATCGCCTCATGCTGCAACGGCGTCAACGCCCTTTGCCTTGGTACGAAGTGCAGTTCCTCCAGCTTAGCCGTCAATTCGGGGTTCAATACAATCCACCGATGCAGTTGTGACGTTGCGCTTCGTGGTGTTGAATTAGGAAAATATTGTTGAGCAAGTTCACTCATATAAATGGCATTCATCTTCTGTTCATTTGTTGTTTGAGATTCAAAAAAACTACCTGCTAGTAAACGCCGGGCTACTAGCAGGTAGTCATCGTGTTTCTACGTAGTAATTATTCATCTACTACGTAGTAGTTTTTTATACAGACGGGTCCGGAGTAACTCCGCTTCCGCCACTGCCCGGATTGGACGGTTCGGAGCCGTCGTCCACTACCACCTCTTTCTTTCCGGTCACTTTCATAAAGCTCAACGCTTCGCTACGTGTGGCCACCTTTACCATTTTGCCGGGACGGAACTGGATATGTGCAGCCGTGATATTACTGGCTGTGAATTCTTTTTTAGCTTCCGTACCTGTGCTACATACCTGGATCTGAAAAGTCCCGAAATTCTCCATTTTCACGATTTTGCCGGCTGCCAGCTGCACCTTCATTTGGCGGATCAGTGCACGGAGCACATTCAGCACGTCACCGTCCGTCAGGGAAGTGGCATACGAAATTTCTTCCGCCATTTCGTCCATGGTTACCACACCGTCGGCTTGCGCCTTGGCATAATACATTTTCTTTGCCGTGTTATCTCCCGGCTTTGTGCTCATCAGAGCAAGCGAATACTTTACACTCATCTTTTTAATTTACGATTTTACAATTTACGATTTGGCTGCGCTTCCAAGTCGCGTTTAACTCTGCCTTTCGCGAAAAGACGGTGCAAAAGTGGCCGATTCTTGTCGGAGCGTATCGTTTCTTGCGTGTTTATGGTGCATTAACGGGAAAAACTGTGTATTTTTGTGTTGTTTAAATCCACAGTAGTTTCATATTTTCGTCTATGTGCAAGAAACGTAAGAAAATAACAGGTCTTAGTTACGCCCGCCGTGTAGCTGATATACTCCGCATTTATGATGAGCACTGTCATAGCGGATTATCCAACCGTGAGATTCTCCGGCAATTCATTTATCCTGTCTATCCCATTTGCGAAAAGACTTTTTACAACATTATTAACGCTTCAGTACGTCCGGATATCATGGCGAAGATAAATGAGATGCAATTGTCTTTGTTTTAACGCGCCCATACGGGAAGCGGTTCATCTCGTTTTCCGCTTTTATCCGTCACATTGACCTGAAAAGTCTCGATACTTTCTATAACTTCTTCGTGGTTATGATTGGTATAACTTTCTGTCCGGAACATTCCCCTGAAGTTTTCCCCCTTCATTCCTGAAAGACTTGCATTGACCTGATCTATCAGGTCAAATAACTCCAAAGCATCCTTTTGATAAGTGGAACCGTCAGCGGACAGGCCTTTGAAGTTCGTAACTATATGTATTCGAAGTTGTACGGCAGCCTCTTGTATGCCATCACTCAATTGTTTCCACCTGACAGGCAGAAATTCAATAAAAGCAGCGGGAAGTTCAAACGCTTCTTCCTGCTCGAGGAAAACCACCTGTTCGTTCCATAGGTCAAAATGGTGGAATTGCGAATCACCTTTCATGTCCTTAATTTCTTTTAATTTTTCAATAACAGATAAATAAAGTTGTTTTCTCATACTTATTGTTTATTGGGTAATTACTTTGTAAAGTCATTTTCTTCAAGAAACTCTGTCAGATTCTTTTCAATAATCTCTATAATGCGTTTTTCCAGTTGCGGATGTGTGCCGATAAATCTTCTTCTGGGAATGATGATTTTACTTCCCACTTTTTTAAGAGCCATTGCTTTATAGAATTCGGCATCAGCATCAAGGCGGCGATTTCTTTTCGTTGCCCTGCGTTCCCCGTTCTTTCTGTATGTAATGTCTCCGGTTGCGGATATGTACTTCGCCCAGAAGTAGCGTTTCATTTTGGCTGTGACAATGATTACTCCTCCGTCATTATGGATAGCTGCATAAGGAAGGGTTGAGGTGTAAGTTATCGTATCCCGTTGTATTTTTCCGGGAAAAACAGATTGCGACAAATGTATGCCTCCGGTTCCCGGACCATGAAGTAGTTTACGGCCACTTTGGTTATCATGCCTGCGTCGTTGCCACTTCTCGTTGAAGAACGCTTCACGCTGAAAGTTCTGTTGGAACTCATCATCACACTCCACTTTTATGTCTTTCAAGGTGTCCCTCATCAGTCGGGCAAGTAAATTTTCAACTTCCATTTGTTTGCTATTTAAGTAAATAGTTGTATCTTTGTGACATCAGAATAGCTCAAGAAGAACAGCTCCGGATTTGTAGTTCCGGTTGAAATGGCTTCTCGGGCTATTCTTTCTTTATAGAACCGGCAATCTTCTCACTGTCTGCAATGCTGTGAAGTGTAAATTCTCCCCAAGCATATTCCCGCACAATAATCCAACTGGGTTCATCTTTCAGCAGCACTTGAAATATATGGGACTGTTCAAGTCCGGGTACTCCTTTATGATTGCCCACCGCCCCCAAATACTTGGCATTTTTCATCACCTTCTTAATATCCAGCAGCATCCGGTTCTTCTCCTTGAAATGTTTGTGCGGCTGGTTGGTCCATTCCTTGATGGTGTTTCCCGATATCCTGATTTCGTGGGGGAAGTCAGGATTGGAGACAACGGTTCCCTGAAGAGGCTTAGCGGCAATTCTGGCGGTTTTGACGTCTTCCTTCTTCATTTCCCGTATCATCTTACACGCCGAGCAAAGTTCATTGGTTGGAATGTCCGCAGCCAGCTTCATATTTCCCTTCGGACAAGTGCTGCACTTACTGATCGTATACGGGTTATAAGCCGGGAAACAAGCCATTCGCTTTCCTGAATTGAACCGCATCATTTCCTCATGTTTTCCGCCCGTTGCCTGGTTTCCGTCTTCCATTGCCCGGTGTTCATCGCTGGAACCGTATTTGCTTTTACGCACTTGTACCACCGTGCACCGGCATTTCCAACCGTTGGGTGGGAAATACTCGTCCCAGAACTTCGATGAAGGGGGCAGCGTCACCCCGTCCAGTTTGCGGTGGCTCTCACGTACCCTGTCATCACCTGCCGTCCGGTATTGCAGGTCGTAGCGGTCGCCGTCCTCTTCGAACTGTTCCCATTTGGCAGCCATTTCAGAGGAAGTGACGGCAAAGTTGTATTCCGCCCGCAGGTAGTGGGCGTTGTATTTCTCGTTCACCGTTTGAACTTCTTTCAGGAACTGTTTGAAGGGTTTGCGATTACCGTTCTCATCCACCAGCAGAGGAAAGGTTTCCTTCATCTCGTGAAAAGTCTTGAATCCTGAGAATACATAGTTTGATTCTTTCAGTCGTTGTATCATAATGGCGGAAGGCCTGGCCTGCGTTATTCCTGTTTCTACGGCTTGATTGAGGGCGGAAGCCGTGACGTCTGTGAAAGCCATGGCTTCCGCCTTGCGCAACAGTTCGGGAGTGATTCCTTTCTGCTTGTAGACGAACTTCATCAAATCACTGAAAGCGCATTCCGCGTTCATCACATACTCCGGCTTCCCGTCATGAGCCGCCAGCGTGATGTCCGTTTTCTCCGGTCCGTAAACCAGACGCGCTCTTTCGTGCAGCCCCGCATATTCATCGGGGCCTAGTCGAAAAAAGGTTTAGCCTGTGGCATTTGCCCGGGCACGGGTGAAGCCTTTTTTCCTTTGATGGGGATATTGTATTTCTCGATGAAATATTCGGGTTCTACTTCAAACCGGTCGGCAATCATCGTTTCATAAGCCACCTGTTGTTCGGGGGTGTAATCAATGGATTCATCCCAGTCGAAGCGCAAGCCTTTTACGGGGAATCCATGCTTGAGCATGCGGGGCAGCAATTCGCCGTTTATCGTGTCGCGCAGAAAGTCCGCATCCCTGTCCACCACATTTTGGAATACCTGTAAGTGTGTCTGGCTCTGCGACAGGCTGCTCCCGCTGTCAATGGTCATTGTCTGATTGAGTACTCCCTTGCTGATTTCAGAGTTGGCGCGTTCCACCCGTTTGTCGTAAACGTTAAAGGCATCCCCGCGACTGCTTTCCTTGATATCTATTTCCGTCCCTTCCGGAAACAGCCCCCAGGCGGCAGCTCCCATTTCGTTGAGCATATTTTCTATTTTGCTACGTTCCTTGGCATCACGTGTGGTCGTTTTCCCTACCCGTATGGGCATGCCGAAGAGTTCGCCGAACTGATCCCAGAAAGCGAGCATGTTCTTTTTCGAAATGGTTTGCGGCACAAGTTTGAGAAGCAATCCCAGGTCATCCCATTTTCCCGCTTCCACACACCAGTCCGCCATTGCCCCGGTGCGGTAGTCGATACCTTTTTGCCATTCATCTGAAGCTTCTTTCAGGATTACACCGTGTTCCGGGACTACGTGGTGGCGGGGCACCAGTAATACCCGGTCATATTGGATTTTTCCGTTCCTTTCCACCACGTCGCCCAGCTGTATGAGTGAATGGCCGTAGTACCGGCTGTCCAGGACATAATCCATAAAGTCTTTAAACCACACCGCTTCCATCAGCTGCGTGGCATCCGGTTCCTCGTTTCCTTTGATGTCTACAAGCTTGAACGACTTCTTCATGACCATTCCTTTCCGCTGTCCGATACATCCGCCCAGGTGAAGGTCTATCATGGCGTCCGTGTAAATGGTGAGTAACGGTCCCCGGTGTGGGTTTTCTATGTTTATAGCCTGCTGCCATGCAGTGCGCCAGCTTTTGATATCCTTCTTTGTGAGTGCCTGGCTTTGCAGTGCCAGTTCTACCACCATACTTTTCAGTTTTGTACGATCCGACGGTTTGGACAGGTTGATATTGCCCAATGTCATTTCTCTGTTTGTTCGTCTTTTACCAGTCATAGCTATTCTTTTGTCCGGCTCCATACCGGATAGGGTTATGATAATCTTCTTCTCCTGCCGGACCTGTCAATGTGGGCAGGTCAGGCATCGTTTTTCCGGATTGCACTTTTTCCAGCCATTCGGTCGCCTGCTTATACCGTTTCTCCCGTATTTCCAGTCCCGCACGTCCCGGAAGCCAGCATACCATGTGATAGAGGGCGATATCGCAGTAATAAAGCACGATCTGCATGTTCCGTCCGATATCCTTTGCAGCAAAAATTCTCGCCACGTCATACCGCTCGCGCAAGTAACCGCTTATCTCTTCCCGTGCCGCCAATTCCGCCCGGTTGCGGTTCTCCGCCTTGCTTTGCTGAATAATCTTCAGTGCTTCGGAGCCGACTACGATATAATCGTCTTCGGTCACAAATCCTGTTGTCCCGTCCATATCCGTCATCGTGTGATAAATAACGCGTTCCGTTCCAAATCCTGTATGCGTGTTCCCTTGCGGAAATACCGTTTTCGTATCAATGTTCCCAGCCGTTGTTTGCTGATGACCAGCGGGCGTTCCTTGTGCATGAGCACCAGATGTTTCCTTCCACTACCTTCCGCCAACTCCACAGCCTGGCGGATAGCCATTTTAACCCTGTAGTTCAGGATTGTTCTCTTGATTCTTTCAATCAGTTTCATGTTACCAGCTATTTTTAGCGTTCGTACGCCGTCCGAACGACGGGACGAACTGTTCTTGTCTTACTTGTTTTTGAAGCTTGTAGACAGCTCCCTCGTCTGCATCCGGTCCGTCATCGTGCGCCCTTGTACCTTTTTCGAAAGCAAGGGTCTGCTCTATGCCTGCTTTCATGTCCGGGTCATCCCGCTGCGTTTCGCTGTAGAATACGAATCCCCGTTCCCAAAGGGGCGATATCGCTTCGATACGTGCAAACTTGTCGGGCTTCTTCCTTGTGTCCGGAGCGATGGGCAACTGATATCCCCTGATGTTTCCTTCCGCCGTAAATTCATCGAGTATCATGTCCTGCATGAAGTTAGCTTCCATGTAATAGTAGCAGACAACGTTTTCCGGCAGGGATTCATGAAAGTCGTAGAGCCAGCGTACCATTTCGCTGACGCTGCACTGGCGGACAAAGGCACGCAGGTGATGCAGTTCGGTATGCGAGTAGTTTTTCAACCCTTTGCGGGGACGCGCCCATACTTTGCACGCCTTGTAGTCGTTCTTGCCCGTCCCTTTCCAAGAAGGGTCGATATAGAGTACGATGCTGTCATAATCCTGAAGGCGGCACGGCTTTTTCCAGCGTATCCAGTCTGCGCGAAATACAGCACCTTCGGTGATAGGGTTATTCATCATTTCTTTCTGAAAGGCACGGTATCCCATGAAAGCGGCCTGAGTTTCCACTTCTTCGCGTGTCCACTTTTCACGCCACACCGGCTCGCCGTTCCTGTCAATGGCATCGATACGGCTCAGATGTACAGTCGGTGTCTTGGCTATATGGGCAAGTACGCTGTTCTTGCTGATCAGGTTGCCCACCATGATGAAACGTCCCCGGCCGCCGTCAAGAGCTCCGAAGAGGGCTTCTTTCACCCAGTCGGTCAGAATCCGGACACGGCTCTCGTTCTGGCACAGTTCGTCGTCGTCGAGGTCGTCGATGACAATGTAGTCCGGACGACGCTCACGGTAGCGGAGTCCGCGGGGCGACTGTCCGCGTCCACGGGCAAAGAAAGCCGTGCCGTCACGGGTAACGAACTGTCCGGTTTCCCACGATCCTGCATTATACTGTTCGCCAAAGTCCCTTTGCAGATACTTGTTGTATTGCAGTTCGGCCTGCAGGTCTCCCAGCAGGGTGTCTGCGCTTTCCTCGCTTTTACCCACCACTACCATCACGTGGATGGAAGGTGTTTCCTGAAACTTCAGCCATAGCGGTATCATGATATCGAAATGGGTGGACTTGGCATGACCGCGCGGCCACATGAATACACCTTTCATGTTGGGATGCTCCTTGACATAGCGGGCGGCATCATTCTGGAATTTTCCGTTATCACATTTACAATAATGCGGAAAATAGCGACGGCAGAAGTAGGCATAATCCTTTTGCGCCCGGCGTATGTTATTTCCTTGTTCCTCGTATGATTCCTGCCTTTGTTCGGAGGTGATGGTTTCCACATGTTTGCAGTGTTCCTGCCATCGTTGCTGTGCTTCGGTGAGTTTGCTCATGATTCCTGCGTGTTAAGTTGGCTTTGTATATAAAGGTTCTGATACTTGTTGACCATCTTCACCAGTTCGGCCGTCACTTCCTTGTTCAGATCCATTTGTAATTCCAGCCACCGGCCGAACCGGATAAACACGTCGTAGGTTTCCACCACTCCGGTCTTCTTGTCCAGTTTCTCTATTGCCGCCGCCAGTTTTGCCAGTTTGTCCCCCAGTCCGGCTATCTCTTCCGGGTTTTCGGACTTGTTCGCCTTCTCCAGCAGGATGTCGATATTGAGCAGCATTTTGTTGATGAGTTCCGGGCGGGTGATTGTTTTTGCCGCCCGCTGCTCTTTCCATAGTGCTTCTTTCGCCCATTTGTTGACGGTAATCCGGCTTACGCCCACATTGTCGGCGATTACTTGCTGCGTTTCCCCGTTCATGTAGAGAATGCGCGCCAGTTCCTTCTTGTTATCCAGTTCCTTTTTTGCTGCCATAAGCTTTACTTTTTGAGCAAAATTGTAAACTTTCGCAGGGTTATGGAAAGAATAACGGAACGGTTACAGAGTATTACGGAGCGGTTACGTATATGTCTGGAATGGTTACACGCTTTTTTGCGGACTTCTGCTTTTACCTATATGTTTGCGTCAAAACAAGGCGAGAAATGGCAAAAAGAATAAGAATCAGCAATGAAAAGGTGAATTGCTACGGAACGTGGGTAAAAACCGACGGCGTAAGCCTGGAGCAGTTTCAGAAAAACCCGGTGTTGCTCTGGATGCACTGGCGCGGCTATATCATCGGATGCATCAAGGATGTCAAGGTGGAAGGCGAAGACATCACCGGTGAACCTTACTTCGACGAGGTGAGGGACGAATCCAAAATGGCGAAGCTGCAATACGAGAAAGGTACGTTGAAGATGTGCAGCGCAAACTTTGAAGTGCTTGAACTGAGTGACGACCCCTCGATGCTGAAACCGGGACAGACCCGCCCGACGGTGACGAAATGCAGGCTGAGTGAAGTGAGCATGGTGGATATCGGCGGCAATGATGACGCGCACGTGCTTCTCAGCTACCAGGGCAAGGAGCTGAAACTGGCGGCAGGTGAAGAATGTCCAGAACTTCCTTTATTGAAAACTGACAGCGGTGACGAAAAACCGCTCAATAATAATCAAAAAACAGAAAACGAAATGGATTTTAAAGCGATTGCCCTGAAACTAGGGTTGCCTGAAACGGCTACGGAGACGGAAATCCTGTCTTCCATCGGAATTCTTTTGGGATACAAGGAAGCGAATGAGACACTCCGGCAGGAGAAAGAACAACTACAACTGGCAGGAATCACCACGATGGTGAATAATGCTTGTACGGCCGGAAAATTTACGGCTGACAAGAAGGACCATTTTATCGAACTGGGTAAAAAAGTGGGTGCCGAAAGCTTAAAGCTGACACTGGATTCCATGGCGGCGGTTGTAAAACCGACAGATGTCATACGTGGGGGAACCAGTATGCAGCTTGCCGGGGCGCAAGGGTGGAAGACGCTGGGAGATGTGCCGGCAGACAAACTCATGGAACTGAGAGACACGGACAAGGATACGTATATGAAGCTTTATAAAGCAGAATATGGCGTGGAATGCCCGAATTATTAACGAAATTATTTTAAGGTAAAAAGATGAAACGCAATTTAAGATTAAAGGCGGTGAGCGGATTGCTCTTCAATGCCGTAATGGGATTTGTACTGGCCTTTGTGCTGGGAGTGCTTCCTGCTGTGGGAGCTGTGGCCGCTGTGGGCGGAACAATGATGTTGGGCGGGTTCATGCCCAAAGGTGTGGCGATGGACGGAGTACTGACGGAAGTATGGACAGGCGAACTTATCAAAGCGCTCCGTTCGGGTGACAAGGCAACTTTTCTGGACGGTCTTCCCGACTATAGCCAGTATGCGGAAAATGATGTGATTCACATGGTGGACGTGGGTGGCGACCCGGATGTACTGGTCAATAATACAACTTATCCGATAGCGATCCAGCAACTCACGGATACGGATGCGGTCTTCTCGCTGGATAAGTTCCAGACGAAACCGACTTCGATTACGGATGATGAGCTGTACGCCCTGAGTTATGACAAAATGGCTTCTGTCAAGGAACGCCATTCGCAGGCACTATTGGTGAAGAAATACGCAAAGGCGATTCATGCACTTGCCCCGGACAGCAACGCGGCAAAAACGCCTGTACTGAAGACTACCGGAGACGTGGAAGGAGGTGCGGCAACCGGACGCAGGATGATGCAACGGTCGGACATTATAGCGTTGAAGAAGAAGTTTGACGTGATGCAGGTTCCGACAGAAGACCGCCGCCTGGTGCTTTGTCCCGATCATGTGAACGATTTGCTTATGCAGGACCAGAAGTTTGCGGAACAGTACTATAACTATACGACGGGAAAGATTGCCAATCTGTACGGCTTCCAAGTGTATGAGTTCGTGAACAATCCGGTCTATAAGGCCGCAGGCACGAAAGTCGCTTTCGGCACGGCAGCCGGCGCGAATGAGTTCCAGGCATCCGTTGCTTTCTACGGGAAGATGACATTCAAGGCAACCGGTTCTACCAAGATGTATTACAGTGAGGCTAAAACAGACCCGGAAAACCAGAGAAGTCTGATCAACTTCCGGCATTACTTCATCGTATTGCCGAAGAAAAAGGAAGCGATTGCGGCGATTATGTCTGATTATAAGGCATCCGATAATTCATGAGAGGACTACGCAACAACAATCCGGGCAATATCCGGAACAGCAAAACGGTATGGCAGGGAGAAATAACTCCCTCTACCGACCGCAGCTTCAAGCAGTTCAGATCAATGGCTTACGGTTATCGTGCCATGATTAAGCTGCTTCAGAATTACTCCCGGTTGAACGGATGCCATACGCTCCGGACAATGATAAGCCGATGGGCTCCTCCGAGTGAGAATGACACCCGCAGCTACATTTCCACTGTGTCCAAACTCACAGGGATTGATCCGGACAAACGAATTAACATTGACGACAGGCGGACCATGTGTTGTCTGGCAGCTGCCATGAGCCGTGTAGAGAATGGAGTCCCGGCAGTAACGGCGGATGTGGAAGCCGGCTGGGACTTATTGTAAAATCTGATAAAACAGTGAAGGCATGTCTATAGATTTAATAATGCAACTCCTTCAATGGCTTGTTCCTGTAGGTAGTGCCGGAACTGTTATAGGATGTATATTTTATAGAGACCTGCGCAAAGCACGTGAAGCCAAAGAGAAGAATGACATTTATAAGGATATGTATGACAACATCTCCGGAACATTAATCGAACTTCAGAATGAAAATAAACGATTGTATAAAGCTGTCCGGCAACTTAACCAGACTATTCAGAAGGCTACCAGTTGTCCTCATTTCGCTTCTTGTCCTATGCGTGACGAGTTGCAGAAGTCCGAACGGATTGACACGAATGCACCGTTCAGACAGCCTGCAAAGCATAAAAAGAGCCGCGCTGACCCTGATGCCTGTTCCTCCGGATACCGCGGCAATGAAGATACCGGAAGCGAAGTTAACGATGCTTCCTACGGGAGCGGGATATAGCACCCGGAGTGGCCGGGCTACTGTGAATGTGAGACGAACGGATGACGGCGATATTGAAGTGACTGCCATTTGTGACAGTCTGGCGCGCCAGGTGATTATTCTGGAAGAAGAATTAACACGGATCCGTAATGAAACCGGTAAGGAAGAAAAGCCGCCGGGAGTGGTACGTGAACCTACCGGCTGGCAATGGTTTCAGATATGGACGGGAAGGATCGCCGTTATCTGTCTCATTCTAATAGTAATCAAACGGTGATTTTACAAAACTAAAAAGTAATAGAATGGAAAAAGGATATATACATGGCAGTGATATGCTGGTGGGGCTGATGCTTGAAGATGCCTTCACTCCTATGGGACACTCGAAGACATGTACGATAAGCAATAAAGCGGAAACCAAGGAGCGTGCTGTAAAGCCAACTTTGGAAACCAAGGCGGCGGCATCCAGTGCCGGCAAGTGGAAGGAAAAATCAGTAAGCGGTTTGTCTGTTGAAATCAGTTCCGAAGGTTTTAAATTTTATGGGGATGAAATGGGATACGACAAACTCCTGGAACTTTGGGAAAAGAGTGAACCCGTAACTGTACGTTATGCGCTTCGTGGTGAAGAAACAACGAAGTATCGTGAAGGAAAGTTCCTTATTACCAGTCTTGACGAGACATCGCCTTCGGATGATGATTCTACCTATACCATTTCGTTGGAAAACTCCGGTCCGGTAGCCACTAAAACAGTGGCTCCGCAAGGATAGTGTGTCATTTCTAATAGTTGAATCTTACAATGAATAAAGTAATCATTTGCGCGAAAGAATATCCCTCCCGTGTTACAATGGGGGCAATGATCGACTTCAAACATGAAACGGGCAAGGATGTAAATGAGATCGGTGCTGACATAGAACAGTTGACAATGTTCATGTATTGTTGTGTACGTAGCGCTTGCCGTGCTGATAAGGTGGATTTCCAATTGACCTTCGAGCAGTTTGCTGACGGTATCAACCTGGACGATTTCACCTCTTTTCAGAATGGAATGGCTATGGAAGAAAACGGGGCAAAAAAAAAGAAGGGGACGAAAGTGTAACAATCGAATCTCTGTTAGGACTGGCTATGGGGTGTGTCGGGATGTGTCTGAATGATTTCTGCCGTCTCACCCCATTAGAGTTTACAGCCGTCTTTGAAGCCTGGCAACAAAAAGAAACGTATGCGGAACGCAGACAGTGGGAACAGTCACGTTTTCTGGCTTGCAGTATATTGAAACCTTACAGTAAGAAAGGGCTGGAATTGACTGACGTATGCCGGTTCTCCTGGGATGTACAGCCTGCAAAGGAAGCGGAGGAAGAGCCCAGTACACAGGAAAGGTTTGACGAAATCAAGGCTCTGTGGAATGGGGCTTGAGGTTTTTCTTCTCTTCTTCCAGTTCGTGGATGAGCTCGTCGATATCCTTCTCGGTTAATTCACACTTTTCCCTATGGAAAAGCAATAGCAACGCTCCACCTCCGAAGAATACAACTAATAAGAATCCGATAAAAGTCATAGGCTCATTACTTTAACTACGCAAATATATGGAAAAAGTTTCATTTGACATCGTTTTGAACCTGAAAAATAATATTTCAGGTGCATTGGCCAACGTTAGAAAAATGTTTGATGGCGTTGATAAATCGGCGAAGTCAGTGTGTTCGACAACCGCCCGGTTCGGAAGTCTCTGCAGCAAATTGAAAATGCCTGACGTCAACGCTTTGCTTGGAGTGACGGAACGCCTTAGCAGTAGTTTTAGTGAATTGTCTCAAGGAGGTATGTCCTTCGGACAGTCTATGGCTGACCTTAGTTCTATTACCGGTATTCTTGGTGATGACCTTGAAGCACTGAGGGAGAATGCCCGTAAACTCGGAAAAGATTCCGGTCTCGGAGCTGATACGGCCGCCCGTGCATATTCGATTCTTGCCAGCCAGATAGATGTTGCCACAATCGGTATGTCCGGTTTGAACAACTTGCAGGCAAAGAGCGTGACGTTGGCGCAAGCCTCAGGAATGACCATTGATGCAGCCGCCACATCTCTGGCAGGTACGATCAACCAGTTCGGATTATCGGCCAATGAGGCGGAACGGGTTATCAATGTGCTGGCGGCGGGAAGTAAATATGGGGCGGCCGAAATCGGGGAGCTTTCACAAAGCTTTAAGGTAGTAGGTTCAGCCGCTTCCGCCATGGGTCTGACAGTGGAGCAGAGTGCAGGAGCGCTTGAAGTACTGTCCAAAGCCAACCTGAAAGGCAGCGAAGCCGGAACCGCCTTGAGAAACATCATTCTGAAATTGAATACGGAATTGGGGGTTGACCTGAGCAAAACATCCCTTTCTTCCGCCCTAGATGCCCTTAAACCGAAGTTGACGGATGCCGCTTATTTGAGTAAACTTTTCGGTATGGAGAATATTGCCGCCGCCCAGTATCTGATTCAGAATGCAACAGCTGTTGATGAAATGACTCATAAACTGACCGGAACCAACGTTGCGCAGGAACAGGCGGCTATACGGACGGAAACCAATGCGCACAAGCTGGAAGTGATGCGCGCGAAGGTAGACGACCTGAAAATCAGTATCTCCAATACGCTGGGAGGATTCTCTGCCTACGCGGCTGTATTAAGTGAAAACTCCCTGTTGCTCATGTCAATGTTCGTTAGTGCTAGGGAAGTCATTGGAGCGCTGAACAAAGTCGGAATAGCCGGTAAAGTTGCCACTGTAGTCCAATTATCTTATAACGGGGCTGTGAACCTGGGCAAGCGCGCCCTCTATGTATACCAGATGCAGGTGCTTGCTGCCCGTGCGGCAATAGTCTCCACCACAGGTGCCACAAAGTTGATGAATATAGCAATCGCAGCCAGTCCGTATGTGCTTGCCGCTGTCGCTGCCGTTGCTTTGGGCGCTGCCATTTATAAAATAGCCACACGCAGCAGTGAAGCGGAGAAGGCTCAGAACAAGTTAAATGAGGCAATGTCTGGCATGCAGAAAGAAGTCACGACGGAACGTCTGAAACTGGATGCGCTATTCGCTCCGTTGTTGAATGCGAAGGAGGGAACGGATGAATGGAAACGTGCCCGTGACCGGATACAGGAAACCTATGGCGATTACTTGCAACGATTGGGCATTGAAGAGATTAAGGTAGATAATGCGCGCAAGGCGTATGATTTGCTGTCTGAAGCGATCATCAATACAGCACGAGCTCGTGCCGGGGAAAAAGCATTAACTTCTGCGGGGGACTCATTAGCCGGTAAAGAAAGCGAGATGCTGACTAAAATGCGTAGCGTGCTCACTCAAAAGTTTGGTGAGGAAACCGGTGCACGAGTATTTGATGGCATAGCTAACAGCATTCGTAAAGGCGAGAAGGAAATACCTGAACGGTGGGCGAAATTTATTAAGAAACTGGATGTAATAGAAGTGTATGGACAGGCGGGGGAAGTTAATACAACTAATCCGGTCATGACGTATGTTAATGGAATCAAACAGGCAAGGGCTGACTATGAGAAAGAATATAACCGCATTGTTTCTGTATTCGGCAAAACTATTCCTGAACCTAAAGTTTCTCTGAAAACGGTGAAGGGAGAAGGGGATAAGAAAAATGACAACCTAAAGCAAGAGTCTCTTACTCTGTCTGATATCAAGAAGAAAATAGAAGAGCTCCAAGCCGCGCAACAAACGGCATCGGACGAGGAGGGCCGTAACATACAGGTTCAGATCAATCAGCTAGAGACCCTTAAAAAGGCTAAAGAAAAAGCGATGGGTATCGGAGGCGACCCGGCTTTTATAAGTGGCAGTATTGATGTCATGAAAACTGAACTGTCTAAATATGAAAAAGAACTGTCCGCTAATCCTGTCGGACAAGCCTCCATAGAGTTACAGGTTAAGATTGACAGGTTGAAGAGTCAAATCGAAGGCGTAAAAATATGGATTGAGAAGGAGGCTTTTAAGAGTACTCATGGTGAGATTAATGTAGGTGTGGTTCCTGCTTCCGATGCCGGACGTACGCTTGGAAAAATGGCGGAAGATTTTCAGAATGAAGAGAATAACAAACATCCCAAGCAGCAGCCGGACATACTAACACATGACTACATCAAGAAAATGAAACTCCCTGAATTTGATATGCCGAAGTTGGAACCTAAGAAGTCCGGTTTTGAACAATGGAACGAAGCTGTTGACAAAGCATATCAGAAGAATCAGGATATGGTTGAAAGTATGGGAGCGGTGGGCAGTGCAATGGGCAGTATAGGTCAAGCTGTCGGAGGAGCTGCGGGAGAATGGCTGAACTGGGCAGGAAATGTTGTCCAGTCCATAGGGGCTGTTATTCCACAGATACTGGCATTAATAGGCGTACAACGACAGGAAGTGACAGCCAATACCGCACAAGCCGGTTCCGGTGCTGCAGCAGCTACATCAAGTATCCCTATTGTCGGTCCTATTCTGGCGGTGGCTGCTGTGGCGAGTGTGTTGGCTGCTTTGGCGAGTTTACCCAAATTTGCAAACGGTGGACTGGCATACGGTCCCACAATGGGGATTTTCGGTGAATATTCCGGTGCCCGGAACAATCCGGAAGTAGTTGCACCACTCAACAAACTCCGCCAATTGATTCAACCTTCCGGTGGTATGGGTGGAATTGTAGAATTCAAGATAGATGGCAGAATGCTTCGTGGTGTTTTAAATAAGGTAGACCGATATAATCAACGTACAAGATAAGACAATGGAAAAGCAATTAAGATATCAGGGGGAGTTCTTCAGTGTGGCAGGTGTACTGTGGCGTGTAGAGATATGGCAGGATGCGGATGTTCCTTATCCGGCTGTTGCGGAACTTCGTTTTCCGGCAGAAACCCCGTTGGTATTCGAATGGGCGGAAACTGATAAACTGGAGCCGGTGCAGGGCAGTGCCGCAACCTTGGAAATAGTCAGCAAGGTAAACCGGCAATATAAAGACCTGTATACTGTTGAAGCAGGAAGTATCCGCATGGATGCATATCGGGATGATGTGTTGTACTGGAGCGGTACGTTGGATACAGAAGCTTATGAAGAACCGTTCTCTTATGAAAATGAATATGAGGTGAAGCTGACGTTCAGTGACTTTTCCTTGCTTGACCGGATGAATTTCTCTTTGAGGGGGACACGTTCGATAAGTGTCTTGATTGATAACTTTATTGCTGAGACTAAAATAAATAACCGGGGGATTGAAAGATACATATCAACTACTTGTAGCTCGGTTTCCGGTGAAATGTTGGATAATGTAGGAATCAGTTGTGAGAACTTTTATGATGAGGAGGGAGTGCCGTTGACGATGCGCGAAGTGCTTGACGAAATTCTTCGTCCGTTTGCTCTACGTCTGATCCAGTGTGAAGGAAAACTGTTTATCTATGATTTGAATGCCGTACAAGCAGAATTTAAACCCGAACAAATTCGCTGGGAAAGTGATGACGCAGTATTGGGAGTCGACAAGACATATAAGAATGTGACTCTTACTTTCAGTCCTTATCCTCAAAAGAAACTTTATTCTACTACATTGACAGAAAAAATGCTTGATGAAGGAGCGGAACGGTATTATGTAGCCAAGGATCTAAGCAAAAGTCCGTTTGTGGATAATAATATCGGCTTTATGATTGACCTTAAAAAAACAGCCGGGGTAAGTGAAGAACTGGAGATAAGACCTGACAAGGCTTTACTTTTCAGGATTATTCCTGTCTTTTCCGGGAGTGAGGCCTTCGGAATAGCATCGCGCATCAGGGATGTATATAAGATGCCGCTTTTTGGAACTGAAACTCCCATAGATACCTCCGGAAGTGATTATGGAGCACCGTGGCTTTTTAAAGTACGGCGTACTTTGTCATTACCGGAAACACGTGTTGTTTTTAATTATTCTTCTCCAGGTGTAATTCTGGATGGAAAATCCTGTTTGACTGATATAATGCTGCGATTAAAAGTCGAAGCGATGATTGATGGCAGATATAACCCTTTTGAAGAAGCGACGGCATTAAACGGAAAAAGTGCCTATGAGAAAATGCAGGATATCAAGGAATATAATATATCATATATCTTGCGGATTATTGATACGGACGGAAATATAAAGATGCATTATGAAAATAGGGTATATGACAAAGAATCAGAGGAGGAAGGATTTTTCCGGCATTATAAAGAGATAAACGGTAAATGGGTGGATGGAGATGTAGAATATGGTACTCCTAAAATGACTTCTCTAAGGTATTATGACAGTGGTGGATATACAGGTTGGAGGGGTGGCTGGCAAATGAATCGGGTTGGATGTCTGCGCTCGTATATTCCGCGTACAGCATCAGGGGAAGGTGATCTTATCCCTATTCCTCCCGGAAACCAAGGATGTACACTGGAACTGACAATTATAAGTTGTTTCGCCCGCGTGGTTAATCCACATAAACATAACGGTCTTACAACTGACTCGCATACCATTCCACGCTGGGTTTTGTTCAAAATTCCGGAATTGACTCTGGTCAATCAATACGGAAAAGAAGTGGTTGGTAATGATATTGAATATAAAACATGGCTCAATTCTTCTGCAAAAGAAGAAAAGAAGATTGAAACGATTGTGGGAACACCATGTACCTCCACAAATTTCGGAATGGGAATGTTGTTGGATGTATCTAGCCGTACAACGTTACAGATATTTACCCGTGCCGGAGTATCCGCATCATTGGAAAAGCTGTTGATTGGCACTTGGTACAGTAACTATAACAGACGCATGAATATGCTCTCCGGCACAGTCCGCTTATTAAACAGGTTCGGTACATATACGGATGTTAGCGAACCCGGCACATATTTAATGGTAGGGGATGTTCAGGACGTACGTGAAGATGAAAGTAATGTGAAATTGGCGGAGATAACTCCGGATAATTTCGAGGGAATAGAGTACGAATAAACAAACTGCTTGCAATGAAAGAAAAATATAATATTGTCATATCAGAACGTCAGGCCGTCCCACGCAGTAAAAGAATGCGTGAAAAGGGACAATCTGCCTCTTCTGCAGCTGTACTGGTATCTGGAGCAGGTGAAGGAAATTCTTCCTGTGATAGACATACTCATACAAACCTTCCTGCTCTTGAACGTATCGGTTTTGACGAGGGAGATGACAAATATTTGATGGTGCGTGTTGGTACTGTCGATGATGAAACAGGTGAGTTGATTGTTACTCATGAGAAAGTAAAAGCAGGCTATGCGGATAAGGCCCACGAATTGGATGAAGACAGTCCGATGAATGAGAAATTTCTTCGTAAGGACCAACCTGATAGTACCGATTTTCTATTATCAGCTAACGGAGGTTTGGTTGTCCGCTCTGGTAAAACACTATCAGAATTACAATCTCAAATATCCGATTCGTTATCAGAGTTGGATAAAGACTCTATCACAGAACTTGGAGATGAGGGTTCATTATCTACTGCATTACTCGAATTACCTGTAAACGAGGGAATAACCGGCACTTTAGGCGGATTGGACAATGTATCAGATAGAGCAGATGATATTGACGCCCAAGACGTAGTACTTGTTAAGCAGAAAGGCGGAATTCTATGGGAAACGATCGGAATGGACAAAATGAAGGGTAAAGACGGCGTGATTGTTTATCCAACAATGGGCATCAATGTACGCACAGGACACTTGATTTTAAGTGTACCAACGAATAATTATGAGAATCAATTCAAAGTAACTAATGGACACCTAATATTGCAGCAAAATGGCTAATGATATAGATTTAGGCAAGATATCCATCACTCCCAGAGGAGACTGGAACAATAAGACAGAAGTTGAATATAATGATATTTGGCGTTATAAAAATGCCAAATATTTGGCTTTACAAGATTCAACCGGTGTAGTCCCGGCAGATGACGGGGTATATTGGTACGAACTTTCGTCTCAAGGAAAAAGCGCGTATCAGCAGGCAGTCGACAATGGCTTTCCCGGCAGCGAAGAAGAATGGCTTCAATCGTTGAAACAACCGGCGTTGGATGGCGCAGCGCGGGCAGATACTGCGGTAGCTAATATGGATAAACGGTTCCCGGATGAAATATCGAAGATTCAGAGCTCTTTATATAACCAGTTAAGTTCGGATTTAAACGACAAGGTCGTCAAACCTCTTGTTATTTCCGGTACCGAACAATTGGCCGGTCAATATAAGATGAATGGAGAAGTAATAGATATCTATGAAAGATCAGTATCTTTATCCAACTTGCCAAAGGCTGCCGGAGAAACGAAAGATTATGTGATTGCGGATGAGCCTCTAGGGTTTGGGACGTATGTTAACGTAGAATCATTCGTTGCTTCAACCGGAAAAGGATTGAATAAGGAGTTTTTCAATTTCAATTATGACATTACACGGTTTTACATTAATTCTCAATTGCAGACGTGTGTTGTGCTGAAATGCAGGAATACGGTATCTGAAGAGGTAAACGGTCTGATGCACATTCAATATTGCAAATTCCGGGGTGATGTGGTTGAGTTTGATATTACGCTTCCAAGCTCAGTTAATAAGGAGGCTATTTCGTTGGAGATTCCACCTTTGAAGTATAATAAGAAGATGGTATTTAGCTATATCACGGACGATAGCTATGCTATATACCAGTATATATTTTCGCTGATTAATAAAAGATATATAGCTAAAAGATTTAAATTGCCTGATGATAGGATTCTTACATGGCATTTGGGTATGCAGGGTGACCCGCAGATAGAGCAGTATGTTTCTGACGCTTATTATCCGGAAAAGCCCGCACAATGTACTGATGGTGCTGGAATAAAGAAAAGATATGCAACTACTGTTGCTACTTGGCCGGATAAATTAAAAAACCAATACATAGGCCAGGATTTCGGTTATTTTCTACCGTGGATGTCAGAAAAGGAGTTTAAACTTTTTTTTGACTTCGGGTTCATGGTAGCCTATCACGATTTGATAGGCTATGATACTGCTACTACCGACACACAGGCAAAATTTGATAAATGTGTCGAGGACTCGGTCGCACTTTTCAAGGAGTACATAGGCATTACCCCAAAATTAATGGTGGAACCGAATGGCGACCACAAATATATAACTTTCAGCCGGGTTAATGACAACATTCAGGTCATTACTGCGCAGGGAGGAGACCCCAGTATTAAAAAAGTTTATCCATTCAGTCCTGATTTTACTTTAAGCAAAAATAATGTAACCATTCAGAGATTATTCGCTTACGGAGATGATATGGTATACGATAATGATAATCCTCAATATGCGCAGGATTTACTTGATATTCTATCCGGATTTAATGCAACAGAAAACAAGGAATCGATCTACTGGTTGATAGGTTCCACACACAGAGGATCGCACTGGGAATCGGTATTCATTAAGAATCTGCATCGATTGTATGGAGATATCGGCTTAGACAATCTATGGTTCCCTACTTTAGATGAATTCTTTGAATATTGGTATATGAGGGAAAACACGCTGTCTGTTAAGACTGTGACGGAAACGGGGGTACATTACAGGATGTATGTGCCGAAGGGCGCCAATTTCTTTTTCAGGGACTTGTCCGTACTCATATCAGGTGTTCCGTCACTGGAAGGGGTGTCTGTCACATCGGGGGACAATGTGTATGGAACATCATTCGCTATGAATGACGGCAGGCTGCTGGTTAACCTTGACTTCAACCCGTTGTTGTTGGAACGGGTGAACAAGTATGTGGAATCATTTGAGGCAGATTATAATGCGGAGTATGCGTATGATGACGCTTATTATTTTGTTCAGATGTTGAAACCGGGATTGAAGGAGCCGTATTTGGCAAGAATCAATAAATGGGTGTCACCGCCTGTACTTGAATCGTTTGTGATCAACTCCGGGCAGGAATTCACTCAAGACCGGAATGTTATACTAAACATTACCTACAGCGGTCAGGCTCCGTCCCATTATATGGTTTCAGAGGATATGTCGTTTACAGGAGCCTCATGGATTGAATATGTGGAAAAACCGACATTCAAGTTGTCTTCCGGATTCAATGCTAAAACCGTTTATGTGAAGCTAAAGAATGCGTATGGGGAAACCGGAGTATTATCAGCCGGTATAACTCTGCTTGAGCCGACATTGACTCTGAAAGGCATCACGATAGATAACGGAGCAGCTTCGGCGATACAGAGAAATGTAAATGTAACATTTGACTACCTCGGATATCCAACTCATTACATGGTTTCGGAAAATTCATCGTTTGCGGGAGCATCATGGGTGGAATTCACTGAAAATCCGATAGTGCAACTATCCGCATCTTATGGAAACAAAATACTGTATGCAAAATTGAAAAATGCCACTACTGAAACGGTATCCAGATCAGCCGCCATCGAGTTGATAGATGCTGTTACGGCACGGTTGGACAGTATTACTGTCAACAATGGGGATGCCAGCACAGATTCCGGTATTGTATCGGTTAAATTTGAGACGTTGAATACCATCACCAAATACAAGATCGGCCAACAGGCGGATTTGTCTGATTGTACAGACTGGATTGTGTGGGGCGGTTCGACAGTTCAATATGACTCAAAAATAGTGGATGGTAATTTGACAGTATATGCGCAGGTCGGAAATGAGACGACAGAATCTTCGATCAAGTCTGATTCTATACAGGTAGTGCAACCCGTTGGCCTGACAAGCATAACACTGGCGGAAGGGAAAGATTCTTTTGCCGGCTATACCGTACCTGTTTCATTTGAAATCAGTCAGGGAACTCCAACGCATTACAGATTGGCGGAAACGTCAGCAGGCTTGGCGTCTGCTGCATGGGAAGCATGGAAAGATAATATTGTTTACGAATTTGCAACTTCTGGAGCTAAAACTTTGTATGGACAGTTGAAGAATGAAGTTTCTGAATCAAGCGTTGGCAGCGATTCCGTAACTCTTACAGAATCGCCTGTCATAATATTACTGGCAAACATACCATCGGCAGGGAATGTGGATGGCGTCGGCTTTGTCCAGCCTATAAACTCCGGTAATGCGGCTGTGGATCTAAAAGATATTCAGGGAAACAACGTTGGAACCTTGACAGGTAGATATATACCATATAACAAAGCTGATTATGCAGCTATGGGAGCAAAGTTGTCCAAGGATGTCCTAGGCGGAACAGGCGCTCCTGTTTATTGGCAAGGGGTGACATTAGGAGCGGAAGTACAATATCCCAACTCAATGATTTGGGATGGCTCTACCAAAAATATCGTTGTTCCCACACGTGGTAATTTCACTTCTTACACGGCTGAAATTCAAAGTGTCGTAATATTAAAGGGGTTAACTCCGGGTAACTATAAGGTCAGACTTTTATTATCAGACAAAAATTCTGTACCCAATACCCAACCTTGGAATTTATACGTTCAAAATGCTGTGCAACAAGTATTAGCATCCGACTTGTCTACTAAAGTAATCAACAATAATTCTGATTGGTATACATTCGACGATGTAGCAGTGGATTCAGATGGTTATCTGTTAGTTGCCCAAGGTTATAATAACGATCCTTCAGCAGAACCCGGTTACTCCAGAATATCCCCAATCTGTATAGTCGAAGTTACAAAACTATCTTAATATTATAATATGGCAGGATTATCCAGTTCGGCAATTGTCGGATTTATCTCATCCGGAATAAAGATGGGTGAGAAAATCGTAGAATTCTTTTTATCCGGTTTTTCGGGTTATGGTTGGAAAATTTGGGAATATGTCAAGGGCAAGTGGATGCTTGAAATTGACGCTATCCGTGTACGTGGACAGTTCACCGTATTCGAGCTTCTGGTGTCTAAGATCAGGGCGATAATCGGTGCGCAGACTATTACACAGGGATGTGGCAAGATTAAGACAGTCCAGATGTCGGAAGACGGGACTGCCTACCTTGTCACACTCGAAGAACAGGACATGAGTTTCATGGAGCATGACTTCATCCGGTGCCAGGAGTTTACAGGCAACCAGCGATTGTATCACGTGGAGATAGAATCAATCGTTGACGGAGTAATCCGCATTCCGGTATCGGAGTTTGAATCGGAAGTGAACGAGGACGGGGTTACCTTTGTTACGAATCCCCCCATAGTGGGTGACGACATAGTGCAATTTGGTAACAGTTCATACGAAACACAGTACGCAGGAAGGCATTCCGCTATCTATATGCACGCTGATGAAAATGCACAGCCTGCCATTGACGTGCTGGCCGGTATTTATTCAAAGGACTGGAGCAACTGCCTGAAGGTTCGTGTGGGCGGTGATATACCGGGAACGAATGGATTGAAAGGATTCTATTGCGTCAACGGTATGCTGAAAGGTGTAGACGATGACGGGACAATCCTGTACCAGTTCAATCCCGACAGTTCCGGATTCATTGCAAAAGGCAATATCAGATGGGACAAGGAAGGTAACGGTGACATATTCAACAGGGCTATATATTGGGACACTGACGGCTTCCATTTCGGAAGTGGCGTGAAACTTACTTGGGATAACTTGGATAGTGAAGTAAAAAAAAACCTGAAAGGCGAACCTGGGAAAGACGGTAGCAGTCTTGTATATAAAGGCGAGTTCACTTCTCATCCCTCCAATCCTCAGAACGGCTGGTATTACCGCAATACATCCGACAAGAAGAACTATGTCTATCAAGATAATGCTTGGTATGTAATGACCGTTGACGGTGAGGATGGCCTGGACGGAATTAACGGTAATGACGGAAAGGATGGTCTGGACATTGTATGGAAAGGTGACTTGTCTGCCGCTCCAGCTGACCCTGTTAAAAACTGGGTGTATCGTGACACTGACAACGGGCGTGTCTACATCTATAACGGCACAGCTTGGGAATTAATGGTGGCAGATGGCCTGGACGGTACGGATGGTACAAACGGTAAGGATGGTATGAGAGTTTACATAACCTATCATGACAGCGAAACCGAACCTGCCGTTCCTACAGGGAATGGTACAACCGAAGGTTGGCATACAAATTCAACGGCATCCGTCGTTTGGATTTCACAGAAGGTTGCAGATAGTGCAGATTCAGGTGAATGGGGCACTCCTATCAGATTCAGAGGAAAAGACGGTCAAGATGCGAACCTTCTTCCGTGGATTGAGGAATGGAACAATAATAAGACGGAAATAGGAGGTGAGTATATGGTGTCTCCCAAGATGTTTTCCGGCACAAAAGACAGTAACGGGAAGCTGACAGGCGTCGCTATGGGACGTGATTGTCTCACCGGAGCTGACGGGACGAAGCGTACCGGGATATTCGCATTGGTTGATGATGAAGTAGTGTTCGAGCTTGATCCAGTCAATAAAAAGTACAAATTCAAAGGAGAGGTGTTCGCGAATAAGGGAACTTTTACTGGAACGGTAAATGCAAATGACGGCGTTATTGGTGGTTTTGAAATTGAAGGATCCGGGCTTAAAAACATTAGCGGACGAGATGCCATGATTTCCGTCCAAACGGATTATGGTGATCATCAAAGGCAAGCGGCACTTGGAAACACATTGTCCGCCATGGTCGGATTCGACGTGTCTGCTTATATGTCCGCTACAGGAAATTGGAACTCTTTCAACAGGGCACTCATGCTTCGCGCCAGTGGTAGTACGATGAGAAAGGATATGATGTTTGGGGGATATTGCAATTTATGCATTGACGCTATTGGTGGCGTTGACTGGAAAATGGACAAGAACGACCATTGGAGTATGCCCGGAGTCCTTGGTTTTGTTGCTGTTGAAAGAGATTTAAATTCTGTCCAAAGGTGGGGTGACGGAATGATAATATCACGCATACAACGCACAAGTACCGGACAATATACCTTATATCACTCACAAGGGCATACTGATTATATTGTAATTGTACAAACGACTCCCTGGGCAGTCGATGGCGAGCGTTGGACTATAGGTATAGAGTGTGGGCGGTACAATGATCATTTTAATATACAGACACTTGATGCCAATAAGGGGCTTATGAATATAGATTTTCGAGTTGTTGTAATAGGACGCCCCGCCGATTAATACTTTTCTGCAATTGGTTATCAGTTACCTATAAAAGAAGATGAACTTTTCCAAAGTACGAAGAAAATGGAGTAAAAAGAAAGCCGTCCTGTTCATCACGAAGTTACTATTAAATAAAAATTGAAAATACACATTTCGTTTTATGTTAACGAGATTGAAAACTATTCAAATCGATTTGTGATAACTTCGCAAATCGTTTTGCCGTTTATACATGTTTAGCTATATATAAGCTCTCCGTTTCGTAGATATATTCAGCTAAGTCTTTTAGTTTTTTAGAGCATCTGACGTGTACTTCCCCTCTTTCGAATTTGTGCAAATAAACAGTGAGAAGTTCCGTTTCATCTCCGGTTAATCCTGTCCTGTTTTCGAGTTCCTCCCAACTGATGATTTCCCCTTTCACATGTCTTCTAGTGTTCTTTTTCCGTTTTTGGACCTTCTTTTTTACTTGTACTTTTTTCTCTTGTTGATTTGTTTTTTTCTTTGCCATAGTTTGCTAATTTTTGCAATGGTTAAATAAATTAAATAATAAATTATACTTTGGCAAGCGTGCAACGAACCTGCAAAAAGATTTGTTTTTTTGCTGCATGCCAAATGGTATATATTATAAAATAACTAGTGATGCAAATGATGAGTAAAAATGGATTTAGCCGGTGTGGAGAGATCTACATCGGTCGTTTGCGAAAGGAAGGGCGTTATTCTACGGCGCATGTCTACAAAAATGCCCTCCTTTCTTTCAGCCTGTTCTGCGGCACGTTCAATGTGTCGTTCAGGCAAGTAACCCGGGAACGTTTACGACGTTACGGACAGTATCTTTATGAATGTGGGTTGAAGCCCAACACCGTTTCCACGTATATGCGTATGCTTCGCAGTATCTACAACCGGGGAGTGGAAGCGGGTAGTGCTCCTTACATCCCCCGCCTGTTTCACGATGTCTATACGGGTGTGGATGTTCGTCAGAAGAAAGCCCTTCCTGTCACCGAGTTGCGGAAGCTGCTTTATGAAGATCCCCAATCGGAACGTTTACGCCATACACAGGCTATTGCCGCTCTGATGTTCCAGTTTTGCGGAATGTCGTTTGCCGACTTGGCACATCTGGAAAAGTCAGCTTTGGACCGGAACGTGTTGCGGTACAACCGTGTCAAGACGAAAACTCCGATCAGTGTGGAAGTGCTGGATACCGCGAAGGAGATGATTCACCGGCTTCGCAACAGTCAGCCTTCCCGCCCTGATTGTCCGGACTATCTGTTTGATATCCTATCCGGTGATAAGAAACGTAAGGATGAAGGAGCTTACCGTGAATACCAGAGTGCTCTTCGTCGATTTAATAATTGTTTGAAGGATCTGGCTCGGGCTCTCCGTTTGAATTCTCCTGTCACTTCCTACACGCTCCGTCATTCTTGGGCAACGACAGCCAAGTATCGCGGAGTGCCGATTGAAATGATTAGTGAATCATTGGGACACAAATCTATAAAAACCACACAAATCTACCTGAAAGGCTTCGAGCTTAAAGAACGTACAGAGGTAAATAAAGGGAATTTATCTTACATAAAGAATTGTTATGTAGGTAAATAAAAAGATGTAATGAGTTAATAATCAGAATTAAAGTGTATCTATTACTTCTTAGGTAACAGAATTAAATTTGACGCAAAGATAGACATATTTTAAGATAGTAAACAAATATTTTCCCATTTTTTTTCGTTTTATCTGAAACATAGGGCAAAAAAGTATTTGAACATGAAATCTCTTTTTTCATGCTCAATGATTTTTTATTGCCCGAAATCAAGAAATCTTCTCGTTGAATATCAGGCCCCCCTCTTTTACACCCTGTATATCAGTGTAATTTCCCTTTTTCATTGTTGTGTGTGTCTTGTGTATATACTGCCTGTTACCTAAGAAGTAACAGATATACATGGGGTAAAAAAATATGATTTTAACGAAACAAAAATCAGCAAATGCTGGGCCTAGTAATGGGACAGGGGAAGGCGTAGCATACTCAAAACGTTGGTATGTCGCTTTGGTTCGCATGCATCACGAGAAGAAAGTAGCCGAGCGTTTAAATAAAATGGGGATTGAGAATTTCGTTCCGGTTCAGCAGGAACTTCATCAATGGAGTGACCGACGCAAGATGGTCGAGTCTGTATTGCTTCCAATGATGGTATTCGTACACGTTGATGCAAAAGAACGTAAAGAAGTTCTTTCCTTTTCTACAGTAAGTCGGTATATGGTAATGCGAGGTGAGAGCAGTCCGACTATCATTCCTGATGAGCAGATGGCTCGTTTCCGATTTATGCTTGATTATTCAAAATATGTCATTTCCATGAACAGTGCTCCCTTGGCACGTGGTGAAAAAGTTCGCGTCATTAAAGGTCCTTTAACTGGACTTGTGGGTGAACTTGTTACAGTAGACGGCAAAAGCAAGATAGCTGTTAGGCTTAATATGTTAGGATGTGCTTGTGCTGATATGCCGGTAGGGTATGTAGAACCGGTTAGATTTTGAATATGTACTTGTATTTCTGATACATTATTTTATTCATTTATACTACAATGGAAAAAACATTGAAGGGCATAGTACAATATGCTCGTAAAAACTATTTCAGCTATTGGGTTATTTTAGGTATTGATACGGCACTGTCTGTTTTATGTTCATTGGTCGCTTATGCCGTAATTCACTATATGGCACATGTTCCGATAAGTGACTGGATGCTTTGCAAATTTATTTGCGTCTCTTTAGTGTCAAGTGTTGCAGGGGCATTAATATTCCACACTTATCGTAATACAATTCGTTTTTCACAGGCACGTGAACTTTGGCGTGTCATGTGTGCCGTCCTATTCAAGGTAGCCTGTCTGGTGGCTATTTCTTATTGGGTTATTTATGAGACTGAATTGCCGGATAATTATAGGATATCTTATCTCTTGTTTGATGGTTTATTGACTTTGGCGACACTGACAGCCTTCCGTGTATCACTGATAATTGTCTATGACCTGTTGCTGGATTGGGTGAATAAGAAGAATACCCGCATTCTTATTTATGGTATTGACGAAAAGAGTGTGGCCTTAAAATTCCGTCTCCGCGACAGTGCACATTATAAAGTTGCAGGTTTCTACACTTACGGTAAAAACAACAGTAGACGTCGTCTGACAGACCTTCCTATCTATTATTTTGAAACAGAAGAAGACTTTAATCGTGTCATAAAAAAACATGGTATTCATGGTATTCTGTTTTCCTGTTATGAAGATACCCGTCTGGAGGAGAACCGCCTTTTAGAGTATTGTAAAAGTAATGCTGTCAAGACTTTTATTGCTCCTACTATCAGTGAAGCGGATTCTGACGGGAACTTTCATCAGTGGATACGTCCTATTAAAATTGAAGATTTATTGGGACGTGCTGAAATCAATATAAACCTTAGTCAGGTCGCAGAAGAATTCAGAGGAAAAGTTGTATTAGTGACCGGTGCTGCAGGTAGTATCGGTAGCGAGCTTTGCCGTCAATTGGTGCAAATGGGTATTCAAAAACTCATCATGTTTGACTCTGCAGAGACTCCTTTGCATAATGTCCGTTTGGAATTTGAGAAAAATTATCCTGCTATCGATTTTGTTCCGGTGATTGGTGATGTACGTGTGAAAGAACGTGTGCGTATGGTATTCGAACTTTATCATCCTCAAATTGTCTTCCACGCCGCTGCTTATAAACATGTTCCTTTAATGGAAGAAAATCCTTGCGAAGCTGTACTTGTCAATGTCACGGGTTCGCGTCAGGTCGCCGATATGGCGGTGGAGTATGGTGCAGAAAAAATGATAATGGTTTCTACCGACAAAGCTGTGAACCCGACTAATGTGATGGGATGTTCCAAACGTTTGGCGGAAATCTATGTACAGAGCTTGGGGTGTGCTATCCGTGAGGGAAAGATAAAAGGACATACTAAATTCATTACTACACGTTTTGGAAACGTATTAGGCAGTAACGGTTCTGTAATCCCGCGCTTCAAGGAACAGATTGAGAACGGTGGTCCTGTCACAGTGACTCACCCTGATATTATTCGTTTTTTTATGACGATTCCCGAAGCTTGTCGTTTGGTTATGGAGGCTGTTACAATGGGAGAGGGTAATGAAATCTTTGTCTTTGAAATGGGCAAGGCCGTTAAGATTGTCGACTTGGCTACCCGTATGATTGAATTGGCGGGTTATCGCCCGGATGAAGATATAAAGATTGAATTTACTGGCTTGCGACCGGGTGAGAAACTCTATGAAGAAGTGCTGAGTGATAAAGAAAATACGATTCCTACCGAGAATAAAAAAATTATGATAGCTAAAGTACGTCGGTATGAATATGCTGATATTCTTGATATATATGCGGAGTTTGAGAAGTTGTCCCGTGCTGTGCGGATTATAGACACGGTCAGATTGATGAAAAAAGTTGTTCCGGAGTTCAAATCGAAGAATTCGAAATTTGAGGTACTGGATAAAGAATAATAAACTTGAGAAATTTATGTATAATTTGTTTTGTATTTGTGCAAGTAGAGTAAGTAGAAAGGGGAGGGGGGTATTTCCCTGTTTAGTTGCGATATTGCTGTTCGCTTCCTGCCAGTCGTATAAGAAAGTTCCTTATTTACAAGATGCAAAAGTTGTAGAACAGACTGCTCAACAGGAAAATCTATATGATGCAAAGATAATGCCTAAAGATCTGCTTACTATTGTAGTGTCATGTACCAGCCCGGAATTGGCTGTTCCGTTTAACCTCACGGTAGCTACTCAAAATAATGTAGCTATAACCAGTACAACCTCCCAACCGATATTGCAGCAATATCTCGTAGATAACGATGGAAAAATAAATTTTCCGGTACTAGGTGAGTTGAGGGTAGGTGGCTTGACCAAGAAAGAGGCGGAGCAACTGATTGTGGAGAAACTGAAACCTTATATCAAAGAAACGCCGATAGTCACTGTCCGTATGGTAAACTATAAAATCTCCGTATTGGGTGAGGTTGCCCGTCCGGGAACTTTTACTATCAGTAACGAGAAAGTGAATTTGTTGGAAGCGCTTGCTATGGCGGGTGACATGACGGTTTGGGGAGTTCGCGACAATGTAAAGCTGATTCGTGAAAGTGCTGATGGCAAACAGGAAATTATAACACTGGATTTGAACAGTGCGGAGACCATTCTTTCTCCCTATTACTGGTTGCAGCAGAACGATATCGTTTATGTGACTCCGAACAAGGCAAAAGCACGCAACTCGGATATTGGTAACAGTACAAGTCTCTGGTTCTCCGCTACTTCTATTTTAGTGTCATTGGCAAGTTTATTAGTAACAATTTTCAGATAATAGCATTGTATGATTGATGAAAGAAAAGATAAATTAGGGGAACAGTCCGAAGAACAGGTTAATATTCAGGAACTTCTTTTCCGTTATCTGATTCACTGGCCTTGGTTTGTAGTATCGATAATTATTTGTATTGCTTGTGCATGGGGATACCTACGTCTGACAACACCTATATATAATATTTCTGCCACTGTCCTTATTAAGGACGAAAAGAAAGGTGGTGGTGCAAGTATGTCTTCCGATTTAGAAAAGATGGGATTGGAGGGTTTCGTCTCTTCATCTAGCAATGTAGATAATGAAATCGAAGTACTTCGTTCAAAGTCTTTGGCCAGAGAGGTGGTAAACAATCTGGGACTGTTCGTGACTTATATGGATGAAGACGAATTTCCAAGCAAAGAGCTTTATCATACATCTCCTGTTTTAGTGAGTCTGACTCATCAGGAAGCGGATAAACTTCCGGGTAGAATGGAAATAAATATGATTCTTCAACCAACGGGTGCGTTGGGGGTACAAATTACAGTAGGCGAAAAAGAGTACCGGAAACAGTTTGATAAATTGCCTGCTGTATTTCCGACAGATGAGGGTACGGTTGCTTTTTTCGCAAATAACGATACCTTGTCAGCAGTTTGTCCGGAAAATATAACCAAAGAACGTCATATCACAGCTTTTATTAACAGACCTTTTTCTGTGTTGAAAGAATATGTTAACTCTTTGTCAATAGCCCCCACTTCAAAGACTACTTCTGTAGTTGTTATTTCATTGGAAAATACAAATACCCGGCGTGGTAGAGATTATATCAATAAACTGCTTGAAATGTATAATATCAATGCCAATAATGACAAGAATGAGGTGGCTCAGAAAACTGCTGAATTTATTGACGAACGTATTGGTATTATTTCTAAAGAATTAGGCAGTACAGAACAGGATTTGGAGAACTTCAAACGTAGTGCGGGAATTACTGATTTGAGCAGTGAAGCACAGATAGCCTTGACAGGCAATGCTGAATATGAAAAGAAACGCGTGGAAAATCAGACTCAGATAAATCTGGTGATGGACTTGCAACGCTATATGAAAGGTAATGAATATGAAGTATTACCGAGTAATATCGGCTTACAGGATGCAGCATCAGCCGGTGCGATAGACCGTTATAATCAAATGCTGGTTGAAAGGAAACGTCTGTTGCGTACTTCGACGGAGAATAATCCGACCATAATCAATCTGGATACCAGTATCCGTGCAATGAGAACCAATGTGCAAGCTACCTTAGATGCTACATTGAAAGGATTGCAGATTACCAAAGAAGATCTGGCTCGTGAAGCAAGCCGTTATTCCCGCCGTATCAATGATGCACCCACTCAGGAACGCCAGTTTGTAAGCATTGCCCGCCAGCAAGAGATTAAATCGGGTTTGTATCTGATGTTGCTTCAAAAACGTGAGGAGAATGCCATCACTTTGGCGGCTACTGCCAATAACGCGAAGATTATTGATGAAGCGTTAGCAGATGACAATCCGATTTCTCCCAAGAAGACGATAGTTTATTTGGCTGCTTTAGTCTTAGGTGTGGGACTTCCGGTAGGAGTTATTTATCTGATAGGTTTGACAAAATTCAAGATTGAAGGTCGTGCTGACGTTGAGAAATTGACTTCACTTCCTGTTGTTGGTGATATTCCGTTAGCAGATGAAAAGACTGGTTCTATAGCGGTATTTGAGAATCAGAATAATCTGATGAGTGAGACTTTCCGGAATGTCCGTACTAATCTCCAGTTTATGCTTGAGAATGGTAAGAATGTAATTCTGGTAACTTCTACTATCAGTGGTGAAGGTAAGTCTTTCATATCTGCTAATTTAGCAATTAGTCTTTCTTTATTAGGGAAGAAAGTGGTGATAGTAGGACTGGATATTCGTAAACCGGGGTTGAATAAAGTCTTCAATATACCTAAAAAGGAACATGGTATTACTCAATATCTGACAAACACAACTGCGAATTTAATGGATTTTGTGCAGCCTTCTGATATAAACAAGAATCTGTTTATTCTTCCCGGTGGTACAGTTCCACCTAATCCAACAGAATTATTGGCTCGTGGAGGGTTAGAGAAAGCCATTGAAACATTGAAGGCGAATTTTGATTATGTGATATTGGATACAGCGCCGGTGGGTATGGTAACCGATACTTTACTTATAGGACGTGTCGCAGATTTATCCGTATATGTATGTCGTGCTGATTATACCCATAAGGCAGAGTTTACTTTGATTAATGAATTGGCTGAAAATAACAAATTGCCTAATCTCTGTATTGCTGTCAATGGTTTGGATCTGAACAGTAGGAAGTATGGTTATTACTATGGCTATGGTAAATATGGCAAATATTATGGTTATGGAAAACGTTACGGTTACGGATATGGAGAGAAGCATGGAGGTGAAAAATAATTAAATCAAACAAAATATGCGTGATTTTAAAGACATTAAGATTGCCGTAGCCGGTACGGGCTATGTGGGGCTGAGCATAGCGACGCTGCTATCACAACATCATCATGTAACCACCGTGGATGTAATTCCCGAAAAGGTGGAAAAACTGAATAATAAGATTTCTCCAATCCAGGACGATTATATCGAGAAGTATCTTGCTGAAAAGGATCTTAACCTCACAGCAACTCTCGATGGTGCCGCAGCTTACAAGGATGCAGATTATGTAGTAATCGCTGCTCCAACTAACTATGACCCACAGAAAAACTTTTTCGATACACATCATATCGAGGATGTGATCGACCTCGTTTTGAGTGTGAATCCTGGTGCAGTGATGGTAATCAAATCTACTATTCCTGTAGGATATTGCCGTTCACTTTACGTGAAGTATGCGCTCAAGTTTTTGACCGATCCTTCACTCAAGGGTAAGAAGTTCAATTTGCTTTTCTCTCCAGAGTTCCTTCGCGAGAGCAAGGCACTTTACGATAATCTCTACCCATCTCGTATAATCGTTGGCTATCCAAAGATATTGCCGGCTGATCGCAATAAGAAGTGGGATGAGGAAAATGCATCTATTGAGGCAATCAGTAATGCTGACGCTGAGAAAAATGCAAAAACATTTGCCGCACTCCTTCAGGAAGGCGCAATTAAGGAAAATATTGATACTCTTATCATGGGTATGACTGAAGCAGAGGCTGTTAAGCTATTTGCTAATACGTATCTTGCACTTCGCGTGTCTTATTTCAATGAGTTGGATACTTATGCTGAAGTAAAGGGCTTGGATTCTCAGGCAATCATCTCAGGTGTAGGGCTCGATCCACGTATCGGAACACACTATAATAATCCTTCATTCGGTTATGGTGGCTATTGCTTGCCAAAAGATACAAAGCAGTTGTTGGCTAACTATGCAGACGTTCCTCAAAACATGATGAGCGCTATCGTGGAGTCAAACCGCACGCGTAAGGACTTTATTGCTGATGAAGTTCTTCGTAAAGCCGGTTACTATACCGCCAATAGCGACTGGAATGAATCTTCAGAGAAGGAAGTTACAGTCGGTGTATTCCGCCTTACTATGAAGTCAAATTCTGACAACTTCCGCCAGAGTGCCATTCAGGGCATCATGAAGCGCGTAAAGGCAAAGGGTGCCAACATCATCATCTACGAGCCAACACTTACTGATGGTGAAACATTCTTCGGCTCTAAGATTGTCAACAACCTTGATGAATTCAAGAAACTCAGCAATGCTATCATTGCTAATCGCTATGATACCGCATTGGATGACGTAAAGGACAAGGTTTACACACGTGACATCTTCCAGCGCGACTAAGGATTTCCAAAAACAAACTATAAACTAACATGGCCAATTTCCAATATCACATATTCTCACCTTACCGTGTTTGCCCTGATGATGGTGCAAAATTTGTTGAGGAATAAAAATCTCTAATTCGAGACAAGAAAAATCAAAGAATACCAGCTGCATCATGTGTCATGAGCAACCATCTATAGAGAAACTCCAGCGCACTGGAGTCATTGTCGTTGATGACAACATGCGCGTACTCAATATGTAAGAAAAACCGCAAGAGCCAAAATCTCATTGGGCTGTTCCTCCATTCTATGTATATTTTAAAAAAAAATTGGGCCTTGTTTGCAATTCAGTTGCTAATGGTTGTGGAAAGGATGCCCCAGGCAATCTTGCCCATTACATGGTTGACAATACTAAAATGCATGCATGGAAAATGTCAGCAGGCCGTTTCAACATCGGATCTCTCGATACTTACTATGAAGCAGTAAAAAAATACGGAAAATAAACATGGTAAAATTTAATTTAGATTTAAACGGAAAGACTATTTTGGTAACAGGTGCTGCTGGATTTATCGGTAGTAATCTTGCAAAACGTCTTATAAACGATTATAAAGATATAAAGGTAATCGGTCTTGATACCATGACCGATTATTATGATGTTAATATTAAGAAAGAGCGTCTTCGTGGAATAGAGGCTCTTGGTGGCAATTGGTCATTCGTGGAGGAATCTATTGCAAACAAAGAGGTTATCGATAAAATATTCACAAAAAATCGGATTTCAGTAGTAGTTAACCTTGCCGCACAGGCTGGTGTACGCTACAGCATTACTAATCCAGATGCTTATATTCAAAGCAATCTCATTGGTTTTTATAACATTCTTGAAGCATGTCGTCATCATGAAGTAGATCACTTGGTTTATGCTTCATCGTCAAGCGTATATGGTAGCAATAAGAAAGTTCCATACTCTACAGAGGACAAGGTGGATAATCCTGTTTCACTTTATGCAGCAACCAAGAAGAGCAACGAGTTGATGGCTCACGCTTATTCAAAGCTTTATAATATTCCATCTACAGGTCTTCGCTTCTTCACTGTTTATGGCCCTGCTGGTCGTCCAGATATGGCTTACTTTGGCTTCACCAACAAGTTGCGTGAGGGCAAAACTATTCAGATCTTCAACTATGGCAACTGCAAGCGCGACTTCACCTATGTAGATGATATCGTAGAAGGTGTACTGCGTGTGATGCAACATGCACCAGAAAAAGCCAATGGTGAGGATGGATTACCAATCCCACCATATAAGGTTTACAACATTGGTAACAATTCACCAGAGAATCTCCTTGATTTCGTAACTATCCTTCAGGAAGAATTGATTCGTGCAGGAGTATTGCCATTTGATTACGATTTCGATGCTCACAAAGAGCTTGTACCTATGCAACCAGGTGATGTTCCTGTAACATTTGCAGATACAACACCACTAGAAGATGATTTCGGATATAAGCCAAACACGCCATTGCGTGAGGGCTTACGAAAGTTCTCTGAGTGGTATAAACAATACTATGGATAATATAATAAACCTGTCGAGTTTATATGTATTAGCATTCAAATAAACTCATATGGTATTCTGGCAGCACAGGTAGGCGAAAGGCGAAGTTCGATACTTCCTGCCAGATCAAATATAATTTGAAATATGAATATTCTTTTAACAGGTGGAGCAGGTGCTGATGGACGTGCAGAAGTCTGATCCTGAGTGGAATGTGGTGCTGCTTCGTTATTTCAATCCTATTGACGCTCACGAGAGTGGTTTGATAGGTGAGAATCCGAATGGCATTCCAAACAACCTGATGCCTTATATCACGCAAACGGCTATTGGCATGTGCAAGGAACTGGGTATTTTTGGTAATGATTACGATACTCCTGATGGAACTGGTATTCGTGACTTCATACATGTTGTAGATTTGGCGAAAGGCCATGTATGCGCATTAAAGGCTATCGTTGAGAACAAGAGGTATAATATAGAGTGGATAAGTATAACTAGAATGAGATCCCTACTTTTTCCACACATTCAGCAATGATTACTCTCAAAATTAAATTGCTATAGGTAGGATCTCATTCTTTTATTTATTATGATAAGAAATAGGGAAGATCTTAGGTTTTATTTAAAAGAAGACATGTCTCAGTATTCTTTGTCTTTTTGGAAATATATTGCTTATCTTATTTATGGATTTGAAAATGCATATATATTGAAATATTTAAGGCTTTTGAGATACTGTGAATATCATTATAATTGTCACCACAAAATAAGATTTCATTTATATAATATTAGGAGACAACATTTGGGATTGAAATTAAACATTGACATTCCATTAAATGTTTGTGGTTATGGCTTACGTATTCGTCACCTTTCTGGTGGTGGTGGGATTTTACTAAATGCTAGAAAAATAGGAAATTATTGCTCTTTTAATTCGGGAGTTTTGTTAGGCAACAAGGATGATAATAGTAAGAAACCGATATTAGGTGAACGTGTCTCGTTTGGTCCATCTGCTAAAGCCTTTGGTGATATTGTAATTGAGGACGATGTTTTTGTTGCTCCTGGTGCAATTGTAACTAAGTCTGTTAGTAAATCACAGATTGTTGGTGGAATACCTGCAAAACTATTAAAAAACAAATAGATTCATATATGAATAGATATTTTTTAGATGATCAAAAAGCTCCTTTGAAAAAACTTATATGGCAGATATTCTTCGTTTTTTTCTTCGTTTATGAAGTTCAACCATTTGGAGTGCCTGACATGTTGACTTCGCGAAAGATAGTTTTTTACATTGCTGGTTTTACATTTATTACAAGGTTTTTAAAGCGTTTTAATTCAAAGACCTTTGATGATGTTAATTTTAAAAGGACATCAAAAAAATTAATTTCGATTGGTTTTGTCGTTTTCTTATGGCAAACTCTGATAACTTTACTACATTCAGGTACAGGCAGTGGTCAACCTATGTGGGGTAAAACATTACTGTTTTTGTTATTAACTTCATTTTTTTGTACCTTTTCTTATTTCTTTTTTAATAATATTAAACAGTTTCTACTTGCGATGTTTTACGCAACTGTGATTCAATCAGTTATTTGCATTGCAGATTTCTTTTCATTTGAAGTGAAAGTGTTTCTTTATAACCATTTTATGGTTGATGCAAATTTTGGTTATTTGTCTAGCTCAAGAGCTTACGGTTTAGGCGCCGCAGAGTCACTGTTGGCTATAAATCTTTTTTTGGGTCTTGTTCCAACTGCAATTTTGATCATTGGATGTTCAAAAAATGTATTTTATATTTTTGGATATATTGCAATATTATTTGCTGCTTTATTGGTGGGTTCAACTGGTTTTATTTTGGGAATTCTATTGCTAATCTTGACTATAGGCTTAGTCTTTATTTATGGTAGTTTCTACCAAAAATCAAGCTTAGCAATTATTGGAACAGTTGGTTTTTTTATCTTGTTTTCTTTGGCAGCTGTGTTTTTTTCAGATATTGAAGAGTTTGGTAATTTTCATAAGATATTAGCCTTTCAAGAGGTTGGAATTGAAAATCAAAATACAGTTCATACTTTAAGAGAACAAGCTGTAGCTCCTATTTGTCTGCATACTTTATTGGGAACATCATATTATCGTGGAACGGTTGATGGATTAACAACAATGTCGGACACTGGCTATTTACAATCATATTTTGGAAACGGCTTAATCTTAACTCTTGTTTTTTATTTTTATTTATATCGACTTATGTTTATAAATGTTAGATATATAAAAAATCGAGTTATTTGTATATTATTGGGGTTTCTTTTTCTATCTATTGTTTTTGCGGAAGGAAAAGAACCTTACATTTATCATTATGGTAATACCTTTGTTTTCTTTTTAGCTTGTTTCCTTTCGAATAAACCTCATAAACAGTTGATTAAGTGATATGATTAGTGTCATTGTTCCAATATATAATGTTGAACGTTACATTAATAAATGTATTGATTCTATTATTCATCAGTCTTATAAAAATTTGGAAATTATTTTAGTCGATGATGGATCTCCTGATAAATGTGGCGAAATTATTGATGAGTATTCAAGAATTGATAAACGAATTCATGTAATACATAAATCTAATGGAGGTTTAAGTTCTGCCCGAAATGCTGGGTTGGATATTGCTTCTGGTGATTTTATTGGTTTTGTTGATAGTGATGATTGGATTGAGCCTACCATGTATGAAGAAATGCTTTCATTTATGGAAAAGGAACAATTGGACCTTGTTGAGTGCGGAATAAATTTGGTTACTAATAATATTAGTAATAAATATATAGAAAAACCATCTATAGTTTTATCTGGTAAAGATGCTTTAATCAGGCACTTAGATTCTAAAAATAGAACAGTTCAATCGCTTCCAAGAACCGCAGTATGGTCTAAATTGTTCAAAAAAGAATTTTGGAAAACTAATCGTTTTCCTGTTGGGGAAATTCATGAAGATTATTTGTTGACTTGCAAAGCTTTGTATGAAGCCAAATCTGTGGGACTATTAAGAAGGGGACTTTTGAATCATCTTACAGATAATCCTAATAGCATTGTTAATACAAAGTTCAATTCTAAAGATCTTTATAAAGGCAAACAACTAGAATATCGAATTACATATTTAAAGGAAAAAAAAGAGCCTACACTTACAAATCTTGCTATGATTTCATATTATGGTTATATAGTATCAGCTATATGGAGATGTGATCAGAATGGAATGCCAGAAAGAGATAAATTAATTGCTAAGATAAAAGAAGATAAGAAGATTATATTCTCTCTTAATCTTCCATTTAAACGAAAAATAGATGCAAGGTTAATATGTTATTATCCTAAATTATATCTCATCCTACGTAAATTTTTTAATAAAATTAAATAATTTCATAATATGAAAGTTGTTCTTCTTGCTGGTGGATTTGGCTCACGTATAAGTGAGGAAAGTCAGTTCAAACCCAAGCCAATGATTGAAATTGGTGGAATGCCCATACTTTGGCATATAATGAAAGAATATGCCTTTTTTGGTCATAAAGAATTTATTATTTGTGCCGGCTATAAACAGGAATATACAAAGGAATGGTTTGCCAATTATTTTCTTCATAACTCTGATGTTACTTTCGATTATCGTAATGGTATGAATGAGATGACTGTTCACAGGACTAATATGGAACCATGGAAAGTTACAGTCGTTGATACTGGTTATAATACAATGACTGGAGGTCGTATCAAACGTATTCAAGAATATGTTGGTAATGAACCTTTCTTTATGACTTATGGAGATGGTGTTTGTGACGTAGAAATAGATAAACTTCTTGATTTTCATAAATCACATGGAAAACTAGCAACTCTTACTGCAGTGAAAATGACGCAGGATAAAGGTGTTCTTGATATAGGCGGTGATAATGCGGTTAAATCATTCCGTGAAAAGAGTGCTTCTGATGGTGCACCTATTAATGCTGGATATATGGTTCTTGAACCTAAAATCTTTGATTATCTTACTGATGATTCATGTGTTTTTGAGAAGATTGCACTTACAAAACTAGCTGAAGAAGGTCAGTTGATGTCTTATATTCATGAGGGTTTCTGGCAGTGTATGGATAACATACGTGAAAAAGCAATGTTAGAAAAATTATTAGCTGAAAATAAGGCACCGTGGAAACGTTGGGAACGCTCAGTTCCAAATATTCCTGATTTCGCAAAATAAATAAAATGGAAGATATATTTGATTTTTACAAAGACAAGCGTGTATTTCTCACAGGTCATACAGGCTTCAAGGGATCTTGGATGTGTAAGATGCTTGCCAATGCTGGAGCGATCGTAACTGGCTATTCTTTGAATGCCCCTACAGAACCTTCACTTTTTAAGATTGCCAATATCGAAGGTGATATTCATTCTGTAATTGGTGATATTCGCAATCGTGAGTCATTAATGGCTGCATTCAATGAGGCTCAACCAGAGATCGTTCTTCACCTTGCTGCGCAGCCAATCGTTCGTGACTCTTACAAGGATCCTGCTTATACATACGAAACCAATGTTATTGGTACTGTAAATATCTTGGAGTGTGTTCGCCAAAGTAATTGCGTAAAGTCATTCCTTAATGTGACTACCGATAAAGTTTATTTAAATAAAGAATGGAATTGGGGCTATCGTGAAAATGAGGAGTTAGATGGCTATGATCCATATAGCAACTCTAAGTCTTGCTCTGAGCTGGTAACTCATAGTTATAAGCATTCATTCTTTACAGATAAGGAAGGACAGCCTATTATCCCTATTTCAACAGCTCGTGCAGGTAATGTAATCGGTGGTGGCGATTTTGCTAATGATCGTATTATCCCTGATAGTGTACGTGCAGCTGAAAAACATGAGGATATCGTAGTTCGCAATCCATTCTCAACACGTCCTTATCAGCATGTTCTCGAACCACTTTATGCTTACCTCTTGATTGCCATGAAGCAATATCAGGATAGTAAGTATGCTGATTACTACAATGTAGGTCCTGATGATGTAGATTGTTTCCAAACAGGTGCTCTTGTAGATCTTTTTGTGAGCAAATGGGGCGAGGGGTTGAAGTGGATCAATAAGTACGATGGAGGTCCTCATGAGGCTAACTTCTTGAAGCTTGATTGCTCAAAACTCAAATCCACTTTTGGATGGGCCCCACGTTGGAATTTGGATGAAGCCATGGAGAAGATTGTAGAATGGAGCAAATGCTGGCTTGCAGGTGGCGATGTTCGTGCTTGCATGGACAAGCAGATCAATAAATTCCTCGGACGTTAATTAACTTAACTAGAATGAAAAATGTAATTGTAACAGGTGCTAACGGTTTTATCGGTAACTCTCTGATCAAGAAACTGATTGAAAATAATGTAAAGGTTGTAGCAGTTGATATCAGCTTTGCTGCACCTAGATTGCCAGAAACTGATCTTATCACAAAGATTGAGGCAACGGTTGATGCGTCACTTGCCGATAAGATACCTGCTGGTGAATATGATGCTTTCTATCATCTAGCATGGAGAGGTGTGAATGGAGCAGAAAAGGCAGATCCAACCATTCAGCTTGCCAATATTCAGATGGCTATTGATTGTGCAAATATCTGCAAGAAACTGTCTGTGAAAAAATATCTGTGTGCAGGCACTGTTGCTGAGAATGCTACCTATAGCCTTCCTAATCTTCAGGCTACCAGCGGTGGTATGATGTATGGTGTTGCTAAGCATGCATGTCATTTAATGGTTGACGATTATTGCAAGAACATCGGTCAGCAATTCGTTTGGATGCAATTCTCTAATATCTATGGAGTAGGCAATAAGACTGGTAATCTTGTCAGTTATACCCTTGGTGAGTTGTTGGCTGGTAAGGAAGCGACATTTGGCCCTGGTCTTCAGCCATATGATTTCATTTATGTTGAGGATTTGATTGAGGCTGTTTATCGTCTTGGTGCTCACGAAACCAAAAAGGCCTTCTATTATATAGGTTCAGGTTCTCCTCGCATCTTAAAAGGCTATCTTCTTCGCATTGGCGAGTTAGCAGGATATGCAGATAAGATAGGTATTGGCATCCGTCCTGATGACGGCATCAAATACACTATAGAGATGTTTGATAATAGCGATCTCGTTGAAGCAATTGGCAACTATGTATCAACTGGCTTCGATTACGGTATCAACAAAACAATTACTTGGCTCAAGAGCCTCTAAATATATATTATTATGATTCAAAAGTTTGAATTCAAAGAGACATCCTTGAAGGGTGCATACGAGATAATTCCATTTTATGCTACTGACGAACGTGGTGGTTTCGTCAAGGATTACAACATTGATTTGTTCAAGCAGAACGGTATCGATCATGAGTTGAAGGAAGTTTTTTATACCATCAGCAAGAAAGGTGTTATTCGTGCTACTCACTTTCAGTTGGTTAAGCAGCAAGCAAAGTTGGTTCGTTGTATCAGCGGTCATGTTTATGATGTAATCGTCGACCTTCGTCCTGATTCTCCAACCTTTGGTAAGTGGCAAGGATTTGATCTTACAGGTGACAACCAGAAGACACTCTATGTACCTCAGTTCTTTGGTCACGGATATTTGGTACTTGAAGATTCTATCGTAAGCTACAAGTGTGGCGAAGTATTCTATGGCGAAGGTGATAGCGGTATCATGTACAATGATCCTGACATCAATATTGAGTGGCCATTTGAAAAGATCGGTGGTATCGAAAATCTGACTATCTCAGAAAAGGATACACATTTGATGAGCTTTAAGAAATATCAGGAAAAGGTTAAGTAATGGGTAAATATTTAATCGTTGGTTGTGGTTTGTCTGGATCTGTGATTGGCAGAGAACTTGCTGAGGATGGTCATGATATTACTATATGGGATAGACGTGATCATATAGGAGGAAATATGTATGATTATCTTGATGAGCATGGTATTATAGTTCATAAATATGGCCCTCATTGCTTTCACACAAATAATAAGGCATTGTATGATTATATGTGCCGCTACAATCAATGGCGTCCTTTTAGAATTTTTTGCCAAGCAGAAATAAATGGTAAAGCAACGCCATCGCCATTCAATTTCCAGACGATTGATGATTTTTATACAAAAGATGATGCGCAAAAACTCAAAGATGCGTTGAAAGAGAATTATCCAAACCGTGAGTTTGTTACAGTTGTAGAGGCTTTGGAATCTCCTGTAAGCATAATTAGAGAATATGCCGAATTTTTATTTGAAAAAGATTATAGCCTATATACCGCAAAACAATGGGGTATGGCACCCTCAGAGATAGATCCATCTGTTCTTAAACGAGTGCCATTGAGGTTATCGTATAAAGATGGATATTTTGATGATGAATATCAGGTTATGCCTGTTACTACTTATGAGCAATTTTTTAAAAATATACTCAATCACCCAAATATTAAGGTAAAGCTTGGAATCGATGCATTGGATCATATTTCCAAAGACGAAAAACGCAATATTATTCTTGTTGATGGAGATGACAGTTTTAATGTAATCTATACAGGTGCATTAGACGAATTATTTGATTGTTGCTATGGTAAGCTTCCATATAGATCATTAAGGTTTGAATGGAAGTATGAAGAGAAAGATAGCTTCCAAGGAGCACCTTTGGTGGCATATCCTCAAGCTGAAGGGTATACTCGCATAGTAGAATACAAGAAAATGCCACTTCAGGATGTAAAGGGAACTTCTTATGCAGTAGAATATCCTCTTCCTTATAATCATAGTGAGGAAGTAGAACCATATTATCCTATACTGACAGAACATAGTCAAAGCCTCTATATTCAATATAGAGAACTTGCTTCAAAATATTCTAATTTAATTGCATGTGGAAGATTGGCTGACTTTAAATATTATAATATGGATCAAGCACTAAATCGATCATTAGCCCAGAGTCGAATAATTCAAGAAAAGAAGTAATTAAATAAATGGGTACAAAGAACAGAAATTCAAGTATTGAATTACTTAAGTTAATTTCAATTATACTTATTGTGTTGTCGCATGCTGCAGCTAGTGCACCTATTGCTACTAAAAATGGGGGGGATTTAGTACTATTAAATTCATTAAAAATAACAATTACTAATTTAGGTCAAATCGGTAATTGCATTTTTTTTGTTAGCTCTGTATGGTTTTTGTTAGAATCTTATAATGTTAAAATTAATAAGGCAATAAAAATGATTGTAGAATCATTTTGTACTTCTGTTTTTTGCCTTGCAATAGTTTTGCTTGCAGGATATAATATCCCTCTTAAAGAGATAGTCTTTTCTTTTTTCCCATTAACTTTTGGATTTTATTGGTTTATATCTTGCTATATTTTAATATATTTAATTCACCCATATATAAACTATGTGATAGAAAAATTGAGCCAATTTCAACTCTTTTGTATCGTTAGTAGTTTTGTATTGCTTTATAGTGTATACGTTTTAATATTAGGAGGTGACTATTTTTATTACAACGAGTTAATAGGGTTTCTTTCTCTGTACTTTATTACAGCGTATTTTAAGAAATATTCAAATAATAAATTATCTAGCAAAAAATTGTGCATATTGATATTGTTACCTTCATTATTATGGATTATTGGGTCAGTATTTTTAGCTATATTGGCTGCTAATGTGGCATCATTCTCAAATAAATCACTTTGGCTTAATAAATTTATTAATCCTTGCTTTGTTGCAATAGCTTTGGGACTTGTTTCTTTTGCTAACAAAAGAAAATTTTACCTTGCTTCGATTAATTATTTATCATCTTTAACATTAATTGTTTTTATGCTTCATAATAATAAATTGGTCAGAACAATTGTTGAGATTGATTTTTATAATAAAATTTTCCTCAGGGATGGATTTGAATTTTGGATTCCAGCTGTATTAATGTATTTTGGAATATCGATTATTTTATCCTTTGGACTTTCATTTATCTTAGGTAAGATCTTTAATTTATATCTATTCAATAGATTTATAGAATATATTGCTTTACAGCTTCGAACATTTTTTCTTAATACTTTTTATATTTTTAAATAGATATGGCTATATTAAGTATTAGCATCCCTACATATAATCGTGTTGAGCAACTGAAGGAGTTAGTAGAATCAATTTTGTTTATTGATACACCAGACATTGAAGTTGTTGTGACTAATAATGGATGTACCGATGGTACTATGGCAATGTTGCGTGGTATAGATGACTTACGTCTGAAAGTATTCACAAATGATAAACCAGTTCCTGGTTATTATAATATGATACTCGGTCTTTTCAATTCGAATGGTAAATATGTTCTTCATTGTAATGATCGTGATATCTTATGTACTGAACGACTGCTTGAGTTTGTCGAATTTTTAAAGAATAATAATTATTCTTATATAAGCACTACACGAAATTATTTAGAGCCAACATATGATTTAAAGGTTTATGATAAGGGATTTTCATCATTACTAAATCAAGATTATTCTAGGCATCCTACGGGAATGGTTTTTAATCGCTATTTAATGAATAAGTATCTTCAAAAAGAGACTTATTATAAGTATGTTGACGATACTTTTACTTATTGTTTTTTGCTACGTGATTTATTAATATATGAAAAGTCTGCAATTTATGACAATAGAATTTGGAACGAACGGCACAGCTCAATAAAATTAAAACTGGCTTCTGGTTCAATTTATAAAGGAGGACTATATTTTGAACCTGAAAGAATTTGCGTGTTTATGAGAAGCGTAATAAAACATTTAATAGGTAATCCATATTTTTCTTTAAATGAAAACCAAGAAAAAACTCTTATTATAAGTGTTTTCAAGTATTTTAAGAAACAACTTATATATAAGAAGGAGTGTTTTGTTGATAATAGAGAATGTGCACATTATGGAATGAAACAACGCTTTATTTCGTATTTCGAAATGAAGAAAAGTTATCTTCAGTACCTACATGAATGTGATGATGTTCTTGAAACCACACCTTATACGGATTCGTTGAATAGGGAATGGTCAATGGAAAAAAATAAGATTATGAAATATTTACTAAAAGACTGTCTAAAGGCAGATTATTTTATTCTTGTTAAAAAATATAAGAGATTAGTTGATTCAAAATATCCTTACTAGAATGAAAAAAAAACTTATTTTTATTTGCTGTGAGATGGGAAAAGGAGGTGTGTCCAAAAGTCTGGCATCTCTTTTAAATACTATTGATTACGATGTTTATAATGTAGATTTATTTTTATTTTCTCGTCAGGGTTTGTTTTTAGATCAAGTACCTTCAAATGTAAATATTCTCAAAGAAACAACTACATTAAGAGAGTTAATATTTACTTTCAAATTTATAGCAGCATTTAAAAGGTTATTATCTATTGTTCTTTGTAAAAGAATAACTTCTTTAGAAAAAAGATGGCGTTTATTTTGGAAATTAAATAAAAAATCATTTCGACCTAATTCTAAAAAGTATGATTGTGCAATATCGTATAATGATGGAGTAGAGCTATATTACATGGTTGATTGTCTTTGTGCAAATGTTAAAATTGCTTGGAATCATACTAATTATACTAACTCTTTTACCTATAAGCCGACATTAGACAAGTTTTATTATGACAGGGTAAATTATATTGTTACAATATCGGAAGAATGTGCATATACATTAAAAAGAGTATTCCCTGAAAATGCGGATAAAGTACGTATCATCGAGAATATTGTTCTGAAAGATACACTTATGTCTTTAGCTGAAGTAGAAAATCCATATGACTCGTATTCAATAGATAGGGATACCACTGTTATTTGTACTGTAGCTGGTTTGTATGTTAGAAAAGGCTTTGATTATGCATCTGTTGCATTAGGTAATTTAAAAAAAGAAGGTATAAAGTTTCTTTGGTTTATTGTTGGTGGAGGTCCGGAAGAAAATGAAATTAAAGATCTTGTTAGAAATAATAACATTGAAAATGAAACCTTTTTTCTACATCAACAATCTAATCCCTATAAATTTGTAAAATGGGCTGATATATTCTTGCTTACAAGCCATGCAGAAGGAAAGAGTATTGCGATTGAAGAGGCCAAGTTATTAGAGAAACCTATATTGATAACTCATTTTGCTTCAGCTTTTGATCAAATAGAATCTGGTAAGAGTGGTCTCGTTGCAGAAATGACAAATGACTCAGTTACAGAAAAACTGCGGATGTTAATAGGAGACAAGGACTTACAAACAAATTTGAGTAATTATTTAAAAAACAATACTCATTCTAATAGGGATAAGAATATAAATGCATTATATTCCTTAATTAATTCGTAAGATCAAACATGCTTAAATCATTATATATAAAACTTTCCTCTTCATACTCTTCGTTAAGTGCTCCGGTAAAAGCCTCTTTTTGGTTTTTAGTATGTAGTATTATCATCAAATGTTTTTCGATGATTAGTACACCAATTTTTACGAGAATTCTAACGGTTGAAGAATATGGAAAAACTGCTAACTTTTATTCATGGTATGATTTACTATATCCATTTGTAACATTATACCTCTCAGGTGTTGCTTATAATAATGTATTAATAAAACACGAAGATGATAGAAATCGGGCAACATTTTCATTGATGACTCTAGCATTAATAGTTGTTTTTTTCTTTTTTATTATATACATTATAGCAGATGAATTTTGGAATTCTATGTTTGATATCACTACACCTATGATGTGTATAATGTTTTTACATCTATTATCATATCCAATAGTAGATTTTTGGTCAGCAAAGGAGAGATTTGATTATAAATATAAAAAGCTTGTATTTGTATCGTTGTTTATTACCATATCAGGAGTAATAATTGGTATTTTGGGTGTAGTTTATTCTAAATATAAATATGAATTCCGTGTTTCTTCTCCAATATTTGTTACTACATTCATTGGTATTATATTATATTTGAATACATACAAACAAGCTGATTATAAATTTACAACTAAGTATTGGAAATATGCATTAGTTTTGAGCATACCTTTATTGCCACATTATTTATCAATTAAAATTCTTAATCAAGTAGATAGGGTTATGATTACCCAAATGGTTGGGTTATCTGAAACTGGTTTGTACAATTTGGCATGTACTGTTTCAAATTTAATGATTATAGCAACTGATGCGATTAATAGATCTATGTGTCCGTATGTGTATAAAAGCATTAAGAACAAGAATATTTTACCTGTAAGAAAGATGACTTCATCTATTTTGTTAGTTGTAATGGTTGTTTCTTTTTTGGAAATGTTAATTGCTCCTGAATTGATAAAAATATTTGCGACTGATGATTATTTAGATGCTATTTATGTTATTCCTCCTGTAGCAATGTCTATATATTTTATTTTCCTCTATGTTGTTTTTGCAAATGTTGAATTTTATTTTGAGAAAACAATCTTTGCTACAATTGTGTCAGGAATTGCAGCAGTTATGAATATTGGAATGAATTATATATTTTTAAAAAAATATGGTTATTATGCTGCTGGGTATACTACTTTGATTTGTTATATGTTGTTTGCATTATTGCATTATTGGAATTATAAGAGAATATTAAAAAGAGAACCATATTTAAATGGTATTTTTGATATAAGACACGTCTTACTAATCAGTTTTTCTGGTCTTGCTTTAATGGGTATTTGTTTACTTCTCTATCGGTATTCCGTAATCAGATTTTCATTAGTAATTATTATCATTACTATTTCTTTTTATTTTAGGAATCAACTCAAGAGTATTATAAAAACTAGCAATAATTAAGATGAAAATAACTTTTATCACCCATTCTCTAGCTGGTGGGGGCTCTGAACATGTGCTTACTATTATTGCAAATTACTTTGCAACACATGGGTATGAGGTTACAATTATTTCGAGAACACATAAAAATAATCAATATTCAATAGATAGTCATATAGATGTTCAATATGTTGAAACTAAAAGTCATTTGATTTTTTTGAGAAGATCAAGACAAATCATAAGAAACATCAAACCAAATACTGTTATATCTTTTGAGTACTTTTATAATATGTGCGCTGTCCTTATTTGTTTAGGACTAAATGTAAAGTTATTAATTTCTGAGAGAAATGACCCTGCAAGAGTTGGATCCGGGTTTATTAAAAGTAGAATTCGAAATATCTTATATTCTTTCGCTGATGTCTTAATTTGTCAGACTGATGATGCAAAGAATTATTTTCCTGATTATATTAGGAAGAAAGTATTTATTATCTTAAATCCAATTATGTCAGGATTACCTTCTAAGCAAGAAAAAGTCAGAGACAAAGTAATTGTTAATTTTTGTAGATTAAATAAACAAAAAAATATACCTCTATTAATCTCTGCTTTTGAAGAATTTTGTAACATTCATCCTGATTATGAACTTCATATATATGGGGACGGAGCAGAAAAAGAGACTATTCTTGATATTATTTATTCTAAGCATCTTGAGCGAATAATTAAGGTTTTTCCAAATACTCCAAATGTTCACGAATTGGTAATTAATGCAGCAATGTTTGTATCAACTTCCGATTTCGAAGGTTTATCTAATTCTATGCTTGAAGCTCTTTCAATGGGTTTACCTACGATTTGTACAGATTGCCCTTGTGGAGGAGCTCGAATGGTTATAGAAGATGGAGTGAACGGTTTTTTAATACCTGTCAATAATCAGAAATCTCTTGTTGATAAAATGTTATTAATTGCTGGCAGCTCAGAGTTGACAATAAAATTATCTAACAATGCGCTTAAGATAAATAATAAATTGAATGTAGATAATATTTGTAAACAATGGATATCTTTATTATAGTTAAGTTTGAATTATGAAAATTTTACATATAGCTTCTATTGGACGTATTTATGAAGGCATTGGCACAGTGATAAATCACTTGTATCAAGAACAAATTAATTTGGGACATGATGTGCGTATTATTTCTAAGAGACAGAATTTGCTTTATACAAATTTGCCTATTTCCACAATAATTTCAACTCGCGACTTTGAGTCTTTTATTTCTGAGTGGATTCCTGATATTGTAATATTCCATTCTCATTTTCATGTTGAATTTGTCCGTTTTAGTAAGATTCTGTCTATTAAACATATACCGTATTGTGTACAATTACATGGCGCTTTATCTAAAGAAAACTATAGAAAAGGATTTTTAAAGAAGTTTTTTGGTGGAAAAATATTTTTTAACAGTGTATTAAAGAATGCGAGTTCCATTATTTATTTAAACGAATCCGAATATAATAATAGTGTTGTTCCTTATATTAACCCCAAGAGGTGTATTATTCCTAATGGTTGTGAAGATTCTGATAATGCTGTTATTACTCCAAACAAAAGAGATAATATTAATTTGACATTTATTGGTCGTATTAATTATTATCATAAAGGTTTGGATGTTTTGATTAATGCTTTGAAGATAATTGATACTATTGATAATCCAAAATTTCATATTAATTTTTATGGTAATGAAAATGATGTGGATGTTGAACGTTTAAAACAGGATTTAACTTCTATTTCACATGGCAGTTATATGGGAGGTGTCTATGGCGATAATAAAGTTAAAGTGCTCCTTGATACTGATATTTTTATTCTAACTAGTAGATATGAGGGCATGCCTATGGGAGTGCTAGAAGCTTGGTCATATGGAATTCCTTGCATATTATCTGATGGTACTAATATGATTAATTCCGATACACTTGAGAATTCATATTGGAAAGTGTCCTTAGATCCTAAATTGCTGGCAACATCTATTATTTCTTCTATTCGTGAATATAGACAAAATCCCCAAATATTTAGACAAGCAGCCTTCTTGGAATCAAAAAAAAATAGTTGGAAAAATATCGGTGAAGCTACAATTAATATATATAATAAAATAATTAAGGGGTGATTATTGAAAGTTATTTTTAAATTTTAATTTTATGATTAAAAAAATTTTATTTATCATTGCAAAGATGATGGTAGTTTTACCAGACTCTGTTTTTCTCAGTCTCATCTATCGTTTGAAAACTGGACGAGTTCTACATCTTAAGAATCCTCAAAGAATGTCTGAAAAGATTCAGCATTATAAAGCATATTATCGAGATGAAAAAATGCTTCCTTGTACGGATAAATATCTTGTTCGTGATGTAGTAAAACAACGACTTAGAACTGATAGATATTTGAATGAATTATATCAAGTTTGTGATAATGCAGAAGAAATTAATTTTGACAAACTTCCTAGTCAGTTTGTTATTAAGACAACTGATGGCGGTAGTGGCAATAACATTTTTGTATGCAAAGATAAGTCAAATATAGATATTCCTAGTATTATTAAGGAAGTGAATAGCTGGAGAAATAAAAAATTATATGTAATTTCTCGTGAATGGGCATACAGAGGTGCAAAACAATCTCGAATAGTTGTTGAAAAATTCTTGGAAGACAAAAGTAATTCGGATGGATCTATTAATGATTATAAATTTCTTTGTTTCGATGGAAAATTCCGTTATTTGTGGGTAGATACAGGCCGCTATTCTAATTTTAAAAGAGGATGGTGGGATGAAAACTTGAAACCAATTAAAGTTAGAGATAATCGCCCTATTATGGATCCACCTATTGCTTTACCTGAGAATATTAATGAAATGATTAAATTGTCCGAAAAACTATCTTCTGGATTTCCTCATGCAAGAATCGATTGGTATAATATTGGAGGGAAGATAATTTTTGGTGAAATTACCTTCTATTCTTGGAGCGGATATAGCGTTTTTGATCCAGATAGTTTTGACTTCGAGATGGGTAAATATTTTAATATCAATTATAAATAACAACTTATCCTGATAATTATTTAATGTAATGCAGAAAGTTGCAGTAACATTACCAGTATACAAAAATGATAAGGTTCCTTATATTCATCTTTCGTTTGATAGTATACTGAATCAAACATATAAGAATATCCATCTCTATGTTGGAGTGGATGGCCCTGTTGGTGAGGATCTTGAGAAGTGCCTCAAGGAATATGAGCAGAATGATAAGGTAACGGTATGTTGGTTCCCTGAAAATAGAGGATTGGCAATCGTATTGAATGATCTGCTGGATGTTTGCTTCAAGGCTGATTATAATATAATCGCCCGTATGGATGCGGATGATATATCAATGCTAGAAAGAATAGAGAAGCAGGTGGCTTATCTTGAATCACATCAGGATATTGATGTGGTGGGTGGAGCCATTGAGGAGATAGATGAAAATAGCGAAAGCAGAGAAAAGACGATTACATATCCAGAGACTCATGATGGGTGTTATAAGTTTTTTGCTCGAAGAAATCCTCATGCTCATCCTGCAGTTACTTTTAGAAAGAGATTTTTTGAAAAGGCTGAATGTAAATATCGTCCTGAATACCGACAAAACCAGGATACGATGTTGTGGGTGGATGGCATGAAGGCAGGTACGCGACATGCTAACCTAAAGGATGTTGTATTACAATTCCGCTTCACCGATTCGTTATTCAAGAAAAGACGTAATGGTTGGGCTTTTGCTAAAAAACAGTTTAACGATCGTTTGATGATCAATAAAACTTTGGGATATGGAATGGGTGCCAATGTATTTGGTTTCTTGATGTTCTGTATGCTTGTAAGTCCACCTTGGGTAAAGAAAATTGCTTATAAGGTATTCAGATAATTATATGAATATCCCGTTGTCATATAATCTTCTATTTCAACTTGTTCAAGCTTGGGATAAAGAGATTAATACAGAGCCTTTGTCTTCTTATTATCCAATTGCTGAGGATAGAAGTTTCGGGGATATAGATATATTTAGTTTCGGGGATCATGATAAGGTAAATACTTTCATTAGAAAGAAGGGGATTGAGATAGAATATGATGATAAACATGATGTTTTTAAATATGATGGAATTACAATCGAGCATCATAAATCTTTTTTTAGGATTAATTTTCAAGTCAGCTCGCATCCTTGAGGTATACCTCCAATCTGTGGCAAGCAAAGACAAAGCGATTGTTTGCATCAAAATGGATGTTTGACTGCGGATTAATGCCTGATAATTTTTGGAGAGATGTCATTTGGCATTCTGTTATAGATCATCTGAAAGCTCCTCGTTTTATATAAACTTATGATAAGATAATCAAAAGTGGATCTTCAAATATCACAGCGAGATATTGAGATACCTCAATCTCCAATTCGGAAGCTTGCTCCATTGGCTTATGAAGCTGAGAGCAAGGGTGTAAAGATTTACCGATTGAATATCGGTCAACCGGATCTACCTACACCTAAAAGGCTTTAGATTGCCTAAAGGAGATTGATCGTACGACATTAGAGTATAGTCCTTCACAGGGATATCGTGCTGAATAAGCATGATTTGAAGAGAGCACTTTTCATCTTGGAGAAGGCGCTTGAGGAATATAATAGTAAGAATAAGTAACATGATTATTAAATATATGTTTGACCGTGTGGTCGCATTGATAGGATTACTCTTTCTTTGGCCAGTATTGCTGGTTGTGGCAATTATGGTGAAAGTAAAGATGCCAGGTGGACCTGCATTCTTTGTGCAGAAACGAGTGGGTAAAGGTGGTAAATTGTTTGATTGTCATAAGTTTAGGAGTATGACCGTTAAACATAATGGTTCTGCTGTATCTGTTGCAGGTGACAGTCGTATCACTCCTTTTGGCGCAACTCTTCGCCACTATAAGCTTGATGAGCTGCCTGGTCTTTGGGATGTACTTATCGGAAACATGAGTTTCGTTGGCCCTCGTCCAGACGTACCTGGATATGCTGATAAGTTAGAAGGTGGTGATCGAGATGTGTTGAAACTCCGTCCAGGGATTACTGGTCCTGCTACTTTGAAGTATCGTCTTGAGGATGAGATGATCTCGGATTATGTAGCCAAGAAGCAAGCAGAGGGTGATGAGCGAGAAGCTCAGGAAATTGCTATTGAATACAATGATAATGTACTGTATAAGGACAAAGTTCGTTTGAACTGCTATTATTATCATCATTATTCATTCATCAAAGACATACAGATGATCCTTTGTACAGTATTGGGAAAGAACATGATGTATGCGGGCGAGAAGATTTAACATTGATTATTTAGGATATTAAATATAAAGATATTATGTCTGAAGAAAGAAAGACCATTTACCTTTGTCTGGCACATATGTCAGAAGAAGGTTGGGAACAAAAGTATGTACAGGAAGCATTTGATACCAATTGGGTTGTTCCAATGGGCCCTAATGTGAATGCATTTGAGAAGGACTTGTGCAAGTTCGTTACTAGCAATGCAGAGAGTTCTGTTTATGCAGATTCTCGTTGGCCTGAGGCTACTCCTTCCGCATGGCATTTGAATCCAGAATTAAAGGATACAACAGTAGTATGTCTTAGTGCAGGTACAGCTGCAGTACACCTTGCGCTTATTGCTGCAGGAGTAAAGGCTGGAGATGAAGTATGTGTACAGAGCTTTACTTTCTGTGCTTCTTCTCACCCGATTACATATCTTGGTGCTAAACCAGTATTCATTGGATCTGAGAAGGATACATGGAATATGGATCCTGAATTACTTGAGAAGGCTATTCTCGATCGCAAGGAGAAGACGGGTAAATATCCAAAGGCAATCATCCCAGTAGCGCTCTATGGTATGCCATATCAGATTGATCGCATTATAGAGATTGCAAATAAGTATGATATTCCTGTTATCGAAGATGCTGCTGAGGGTATGGGATCTCGTTTCAACGGTCAGATCCTTGGTACTTTCGGTAAGTTTGGTGTACTCTCATTCAATGGTAACAAGATGATTACTACTTCAGGTGGTGGTGCTTTGATTTGTCGTAATGCTGAGGATGCAAACACAATCATGTGGTACGCTACTCAGGCTCGTGATGCATATCCTTACTATCAGCATACAGCTATCGGTTTCAATTATCGTATGTCAAATGTATGCGCGGGTATTGGTCGTGGTCAAATGACGGTACTCGATCAGCACATTGCTCACCATAAGCACGTTCAGGCTCTGTATGAGGATTTGATGAAGGACATTCCTGGTATTCGCATCAATAAGCAACCAAATGATCCAAAGTATGATTCTAACTACTGGCTTTGTACCATGGTGCTTGATCCGGAGGTGAAGGTCGTAGGCCAGGAGAATGCTTACAAGGAGGTCATCAAGACTGCTGTTGGTGGTGCTGCAGGTGTTATTCATGCTGTTGAGTCTCCTACTACCGATTGTCAGCCAAATGATAATGTGGAGGCTATGCGTGTGTTCATGCTCAGCAAGAAGGTTGAGTGTCGTCCAGTTTGGAAGCCAATGCATAAACAGCCTGCATATGCTGATGCACCTGTCTACACAAATGGAGTCGAGGAAGATCTCTTCAAGGTAGGTATGTGTCTCCCTGCCGGTCCTTATGTATCAGATGATGATGTTCGCTATATCGTTGACTGTATTAAAGAGGCAATCGTGAATATATCCTATTAGATTTATGAAATATGTAGGCCCCTAATTCATGCTATATACATGAATCCCTACATCTTATCGGTTGGGGAAAGTACAGCGGTACATACTTGACCGATGCCCTCATGTTGGCGTAAATGCCAGTATGAATTTCCTTTGTATATCAACTGTCTGGGAAGATCGTTGATATATTTTATTGATTAATAGCGGTTTATAATCTATCCTAAATAAAAAGAGCTCCGACAGGGGCTTTTTCCTTTTCTATACGAAATAAAAACTGCACCTTTGCATCGTTGATCAACGAAATGTGAATAAAATAACTTGAATTTGAATCTTAAAAAAACGTAGTATGAGTGTAATTTACAAAGTCATTACGCGGCCAACGGATCCGCGTGTTCCCAATTCTCCTAAGAGATTTTATCCGCATCTGATTACCTTGGGACAGTCTGTCAGTTTGAAATATCTTGCAGAGAAAATGAGGGATCGTTCTTCGCTTTCTGTCGGTGATATCAAGAGTGTGATTCAGAACTTCGTGGATAAGATGAAGGAACAGTTGCTGGAAGGTAAGTCGGTGAATATCGAAGGCCTGGGTGTATTTATGTTGGCTGCCCGTTCGAAAGGTGCAGATCTGGCAAAGGATATTACAGCCAAGAGTGTGGAGAGTGTCCGTATTTTCTTTCAGGCAAATAAAGAGTTGCGTATCACAAAATCTGCGACCCGTGAAGATGAAAAGCTGGACCTGATCAGTCTGGATGAATATCTGAAGAAGAACAGCGTGGTCGTATCTCCCGAAGACCCGGAAAATCCGGGTGAAGGTGGTGGAGAAGGAGGAGGTGGAGTAACACCTGATCCGTCTGTTTAATTGATGTCTGCTAATTGACAGTTAATAGTATTTTTAAATGTTTAATTTGAAAAGTAGAAAATCTATGAAAAAAACTTGGAGCATGATTTTGAAAGTGATTATTGCTGTTGCCGGTGCAATTGCCGGAGTGATCGGTGTACAGGCGGCAACAATGTAATTGGTATCTTAGAAGATATAATTAGGTATGAATGACAGGCGGGAAAAATCCCGCCTGTTTTGCGTTTATACAAATTATTGTTAATCACTTCTCAATCACGAGTTAGGCATATTTAGCCTTAAGGTATTTAACAAAACTGAAATAATAATCAAACTCGTTGGTTGCGTTCCGGATTTTATCTACCTTTGCATCTTAATTTAAGCATCTTTTTAAGTAAGAATAAACATGATTCGAAAAATAATAAAAGCTCTTTGGATTTTATTGGCAGTCGTGGTATTGGCTATCGTTGTTATCTTTGTTTCTATTTCAAAAGGTTGGATAGGTTATATGCCCCCTGTAGAGGAACTGGAAAATCCAAATTATAAATTTGCAACGGAAATTTTCTCTGAAGACGGAAAGGTGCTCGGAACCTGGTCGTACAGCAAAGAAAATCGTGTATATACGGCCTACAAGGATTTGTCGCCTAATATTATCAATGCTTTAATCGCTACGGAAGATGTGCGCTTTGTAGAGCATTCCGGAATTGACGCCAAAGCGTTGTTTCGTGCATTTGTGAAACGAGGTCTGATGTTTCAAAAAAATGCGGGTGGGGGTAGTACCTTGTCTCAACAGCTTGCAAAACAGCTGTTTACTGAGAATGTGGCACGTAATACTCTTCAACGCCTTTTCCAAAAGCCGATTGAATGGGTGATTGCCGTGAAACTGGAACGTTATTATACTAAAGAGGAAATCCTAAGTATGTATCTGAATAAGTTCGACTTCTTGAATAATGCTGTGGGGATTAAAACTGCTGCACACACGTATTTCGGATGTGAACCGAAGGAACTGAAAGTTGAACAGGCTGCTACTTTGGTAGGTATGTGTAAGAATCCGTCACTCTATAACCCTGTTCGCTTTAATGAGCGTTCTCGTGGTCGCCGGAATGTGGTGCTTGAGCAAATGCGCAAGGCTGGTTATATCACTGAGGCAGAATGCGATTCCCTGAAAGCTCTCCCGTTGAAATTGACTTATAATCGTGTTGACCACAAGGAAGGAATGGCAACTTATTTCCGTGAATATCTTCGTGGAGTAATGACGGCACCGAAACCTGTCAAAAGTACCTATCGGGGCTGGCAGATGCAAAAATACTACGAGGATTCTCTTGCTTGGGAAACAAATCCGCTATACGGTTGGTGTGCAAAGAATAAAAAGAAGGACGGGACAAATTATAATGTCTACACTGACGGACTGAAAATCTACACAACTCTTAACTCGCACATGCAACAATATGCAGAAGAAGCGGTAGAAGAACATCTGAGCTTCTTGCAACCATTATTCTTTAAAGAAAAAGTGGGAAGTAAGAATGCTCCGTATGCGAGGTCTATATCGGCAAAACTTGTAGAGGAATTGCTGACAAAAGCAATGAAGCAAACTGACCGTTATCGTTTGATGAATGAAGCGGGAGCGTCTGAGCAGGAAATCAGAAAGGCTTTTGATACACCGCAAGAAATGACTGTGTTTTCTTGGACGGGAGCTAAGGATACGATTATGACACCCATGGATTCAATCCGTTATTATAAGTCTTTCCTGCGAACCGGATTTATGTCAATGGATCCGTTGAACGGGCACGTGAAGGCTTATGTGGGCGGACCGAATTATGTATATTTCCAATATGATATGGCAATGGTAGGTCGCCGTCAGGTCGGTTCTACTATCAAACCATATTTGTATACGCTTGCCATGGAAAATAATTTTTCTCCTTGTGATCAGGTACGTCATGTAGAGCAGACATTGATTACGGAAACAGGAGAACCGTGGTCGCCGCGTAACGCTAATAAAAAACGTTATGGTGAAATGGTAACTTTGAAATGGGGATTGGCCAATTCGGACAATTGGATTTCGGCTTATTTGATGGGGAAATTGAATCCGTATGAACTGGTTCGGTTGATTCATAGTTTCGGAGTACGTAATAAGGCCATTGATCCGGTGGTTTCACTCTGTCTGGGTCCTTGTGAGATTTCCGTCGGTGAAATGGTAAGTGCATATACAGCCTTTGCCAACAAAGGTATCAGGGTGGCTCCTTTATTCGTTACCCGCATCGAAGATAATGAGGGTAATGTGATTTCTACATTTGCTCCACAAATGGAGGAGGTGATCAGTGTTTCCAGTGTATATAAAATGCTCGTGATGCTTCGTGCGGTTATCAACGAAGGAACGGGAGCACGGGTGCGCCGCTATGGTATCACGGCTGATATGGGTGGTAAGACAGGTACGACAAACGATAACTCGGATAGCTGGTTTATGGGCTTCACGCCTTCATTGGTGTCCGGCTGTTGGGTAGGAGGTGATGAACGTGATATCCACTTCGGTTCGATGACTTATGGACAGGGCGCTGCTGCTGCATTGCCTATCTGGGCGAAATATATGAAAAAAGTATATGATGACCCGACTTTAGGATATGATCAGCAGGAGAAGTTCAAACTCCCTGAGGGATTTGATCCTTGTGCCGGTTCGGAAGCGTCGGACGGTGAAGTCTTTGAAGAAACCGGATTGGACGATCTGTTTAATTAAGAATCAGCTTCTTATGCACAAGTGTATTATTTGCATTGGAAGTAACTACAACCGGAAGGAGAATCTGCTTTTAGCACGAAAGAGATTAGCGGATTTGTTTCCTTCCATTCGCTTCACGACCGAACGGGAAACACAACCTTTGTTTTTCCGGAGTCCGGCGTTGTTCTCCAATCAAGTGGCACTGTTTTTCTCCGAAGCGGAAGAAGAAAAAGTGAAGAAGGAATTGAAAGCTATCGAGAAATGTGCCGGTCGTCGTCCGGAAGATAAGAAAGAAGAAAAAGTTTGTCTGGATATTGATTTACTCTCTTTTGACGACCGGGTGTTGAAGCCGGAGGATCTGAAAAGGGAGTACATCGTGAAAGGATTAGAAGAATTAAAATAAAATCAGATATGAAATTTCTGGGAATTATACCTGCCCGTTATGCATCCACTCGTTTCCCTGCGAAACCATTGGCTATCTTGGGCGGAAAAACAGTGATACAACGTGTGTATGAACAGGTAGCAGGGGTACTTGACGATGCCTATGTTGCTACGGACGATGAGCGGATCGAAGCTGCAGTGAAAGCATTTGGAGGGAAAGTGGTAATGACGTCTGTTGATCATAAAAGTGGTACGGACCGTTGTTACGAAGCTTGTACTAAGATCGGAGGTGATTTTGATGTTGTTGTCAATATACAAGGTGATGAGCCTTTTATCCAGCCTTCACAACTTAATGCTGTAAAAGCTTGTTTTGAAGACCCGACTACACAGATTGCCACATTGGTAAAACCTTTCACTGCCGATGAACCGTTTGCCGTTTTGGAAAATGTGAACTCTCCGAAAGTGGTGGTTAACAAGAATTGGAATGCATTGTACTTCAGCCGTTCCATTATTCCTTATCAGCGTAATACTGAAAAGCAGGACTGGCTGAAAGGGCATACTTACTATAAGCATATTGGTCTGTACGCTTACCGCACGGACGTATTGAAGGAAATAACTGCCTTGCCGCAATCTTCTTTGGAACTGGCTGAGTCTCTGGAACAACTTCGCTGGTTGGAAAACGGATATAAAATTAAAGTAGGTATTAGCGAAGTGGAAACTATTGGTATTGATACACCGCAGGATTTAGAACGTGCAGAAGAATTTTTGAAGAGTAGGTCATAATATGAATCGTAAGATACAACCCGAAATACAAACCCTGAAAGATTTTCGTATTCTTCCTCCTGTCCGGACTACGTTACCTAATGGTATTCCGTTGACTGTAATCAATGCCGGTGAGCAGGATGTGGTACGCATGGATATACTTTTCGGTGGGGGACGTTGGCAACAGTCGCAGAAATTGCAGGCATTGTTTACTAACCGGATGCTGCGTGAAGGCACAAAGAAATATACGGCTGCCACAATTGCCGGAAAACTGGACTATTATGGTTCATGGCTGGAATTATCCAGTTCTTCGGACTATGCTTACATTACTGTTTATTCATTGAATAAATATGTGGCGGAAACGTTGGAAGTGGTGGAGTCGATGATTAAAGAGCCGTTGTTTCCGGAAAAGGAGTTGCATACGATTTTGGATACTAATATCCAACAATATCTGGTCAATACCTCCAAGGTGGATTTTCTGGCACATCGTAGTTTGTTACAGTCTCTTTACGGAGAACAACATCCATGTGGGAAGATTGTCGTGGAGGAGGATTATCATGCTATCACTCCCGAAGTTCTTCGTAATTTTTATGAACGGTATTATCATTCGGGCAATTGCTCTATTTTTCTTTCCGGCAAGGTGACGGAAGATATTATTCGACGGGTGAAGGATGCGTTCGGCTCTCCATTCGGGCAATATCAGTTGCAGACATCGAAATTAAATTTCCCTTATATTGCCGTGCCAGAGAAACGGATTTTTACGGAACGGGAAGATGCGATGCAAAGTGCCGTAAAAATGGGATATACTACTATCACCCGTGAGCATCCCGATTATCTGAAGTTACGGGTATTGATGACTGTATTCGGAGGTTACTTCGGTAGTCGCCTGATGTCTAATATCCGGGAAGAGAAAGGATATACTTATGGTATTTCGGCAGGAATTATGTTCTATCCGGATAGTGGTTTACTGATTGTTTCGACGGAAACGGATAATGAATACGTAGAACCGTTGATTCAGGAAGTGTATCATGAGATCGATCGTTTACATCAGGAGGTTGTGCCCGTAGAGGAACTGTCTATGGTGCGCAATTATATGCTTGGCGAAATGTGCAGGAGCTACGAATCGGCTTTTTCACTGTCGGATGCATGGATTTTTATAGCTACTTCCGGCTTGGGAGACGACTATTTTTCACGTTCTTTGCAAGCTGTACAGGAGGTTACGCCTGCCGAATTACAAGATTTGGCGCAGCGTTATTTGTGCAAAGAGAAATTAAAAGAGGTCATAGCAGGTAAAAAGATATCATAAATTACTTTCCGGTAGGGGGCTTTTTTGGGAGAGAAATCGTATCTTTGTCCAAATTGTAATTTTAATGAGTAACTACTAAAACCAATGAGGAAATATCTATATACTACACTTTTACTGGCTCTCCTTGCTCAAGGAGGAGCAATGGCACAAGATAACGAAGGAAAAAAAAGCGGATTTTTCGGAAAAATAAAAGATACATTCTCCACTGAAATAAAGATTGGAAATTATACTTTTAAGGATGGCAGCGTCTATACGGGAGAGATGAAGGGACGCAAGCCGAATGGCAAAGGAAAGACAGTCTTTAAGAACGGTGATGTCTACGAAGGGGAGTATATAAAAGGAAAACGTGAAGGATTCGGAATTTATATGTTCCCTGATGGAGAAAAATACGAAGGTCAATGGTTTCAGGACCAACAGCATGGTAAAGGTATTTATTACTTTATGAATAATAACCGTTACGACGGTATGTGGTATCAGGATTATCAGCATGGTGAAGGAACAATGTATTATCATAACGGTGATTTATACGTAGGACATTGGGTAAATGATAAACGTGAGGGCGAAGGTACATATACCTGGGCGAACGGTGCGAAATATTCCGGGCATTGGAAAAATGACAAGAAAAACGGCAAAGGAACCATGAACTGGGACGACGGCTGTAAATATGACGGTGATTGGAAAGATGATGTCCGTCATGGAAAAGGTACTTTTGAATATACCAACGGCGATAAATATGAAGGCGACTGGGCAGATGATATCCAACACGGAAAGGGGACTTACTTTTTCCATACAGGAGACCGCTATGAGGGTTCTTATCTCTTAGGTGAGCGTACCGGTGCAGGGGTTTATTATCATGCTAATGGTGATAAATATGTAGGAAACTTTAAAGATGGTATGCAGGAAGGAAGAGGCACTTTTACCTGGGCAAACGGTGCTGTGTATGAAGGTGAGTGGAAAAATAATAAACGTGAAGGTAAGGGTACTTATAAATGGAGTAACGGAGACGTATATGAGGGCGACTGGAAAGATAACCGCCCGAACGGTCAGGGAACTTTAAAAACTGTTGCCGGAATGCAGTATAAAGGTGGTTTTGTAGACGGTCTGGAAGAAGGACAAGGTGTACAGACCGACAAGAATGGTAACCGCTTTGAAGGTTTTTTCAAACAGGGAAAAAAGAATGGTCCTTTTGTAGAAACTGATAAGGACGGAAAAGTTATTAAAAAAGGAACATATAAGTTCGGAAGATTACAATAGAGAATTGTGGATAAATGATAGTAGGCTGCGCATTGCGTGGCCTATTTTTTTGTGTATATTATCCCTGAAGGGTAAAATAAAAATGGATAATGACCATGACAGTCATTATCCATTTTATTATTTTTCAGTCGACTCTTTTATTAAATAATATATTGTGAACTGATAGATTCGTTATTCATTACTCGTTTGATAGTTTCAGCAAACATATCGGCAATACTCAACTGTTTTACTTTCGCACATTTCTTTGCGTAAGGGATACTGTCAGTAAATACCATTTCTGTCAAGCCGGACTCTTGTACACGGAATGAAGCAGGGTCGGACATTACACAGTGGCTGGCAATAGCACGTACGGACTTGGCACCGGCTTCCAACATAATGTTGGCTGCTTTAGTGATCGTTCCTGCTGTGTCAACGATATCATCGATCAAAACAACATTTTTGTTTTTCACGTCACCAATGATTTGCATAGAAGCTACTTCATTTGCTTTTTCACGTGATTTGTTACAGAGTACCAATGGCACACCGAGGTATTTGGAGAAAGTACTAGCACGTTTTGAACCTCCTACATCCGGTGTAGCAATCACCAGTTCTTCCAGTTTCAACGACTGGATGTAGGGGAGGAATACGGCTGATGCATACAGATGGTCTACCGGGATATTGAAGAATCCCTGAATTTGATCTGCGTGCAAATCCATTGTGATTAGTCGGTCGATACCTGCTACTGACAGTAGATCGGCTACCAACTTAGCTCCGATAGATACACGAGGTTTGTCTTTTCTATCCTGACGTGCCCAACCAAAGTAAGGGACAACTGCTACAACGCTCTTTGCAGATGCACGTTTGGCAGCGTCAATCATCAGGAGAAGTTCCATTAAGTTGTCTGAGTTTGGGAATGTGGATTGAACCAGGAATACATGTGCGCCACGAATTGATTCCTCATATGAAACCGCAAATTCACCATCGGCAAAATGGGTAATGTTCATATTTCCCAGAGGACAATCCAGGCTTGCGCAGATTTTTTCTGCAAGATATCTCGAGTTCGTTCCCGAGAATACCATAAAGGGTGCTTTTTCGCTCATTTTGTAATAGATGTTACCTATTTGTTAATTTGCCTGCAAAGGTAGGAATTTCTCTTATTATTTAGAAGGACTTATTGTATAAAAAATATTTTTCTCTCCAATCTTATCGGAAATATTTGTAGATTTGCTTTCTGAAAACAGAAAATCACTAAAATGAGTTCACGCTTTCCTCTATATATAATAGGTATAGTGTTGTTTGCCTCTTTTTTTTCGTGTACGGATATGGTGCCGACAAAAGAGGTACGGTTGATTGATTCGCTGAACGGGAAGGCGTATGCTTATCGTTACCGAAGTCTTGATTCTTCCTACAAATATGCTGATGCGGCCTATCGACAGGTAAATTTTTACAAATCGGGAAAAGCCGAAGCTTCTAATAATCTTGGTTTTTGTGCGTATATGAATATGGACTTTGACCGTGCGGAAGCATTACATAAGGAAGTCTATAAGCTGACAAAGAATGAACTCGAACTCCTGATTGCTGATATCGGGCTGATGAAAATCTGCCAACGGACGGCAATGAACAAAGAATATTATGATTACCGGAACAGTGCGCTTCGCCGCATGAAACGTATCCGCGAAGAAAGTGACCTCTTTGCCGACCGGCACGAAACACTTCGGCTGGACTATGCGTTTACCGAGTTTTTTATCGTTTCGTCTATCTACTACTATTATCTTCAGCAGCGGCAGGAAGCGATTGACGCCCTCAACCAGATTCCGGAGGATGAAGCATTGACAGATACCAATCAGTTGCTTTATTATCATTATATCAAGGGCTCGGCTTCATTGGTGGAAGCAAATAATCCGGAAGAAAGAAAGCTTCGTGAGTTCGACCAGCTTTACTATACATGGCGGATAGCCGTTCAAAGTAAGAACCCTTATTTCGAAGGGAATGGTTTGCAAGGATTGGCTAATCTGATGGTTTCTCCTGCCAATTTCGAGTTTTATCGGGTAAGGAGGACGCATGCACTCGACCAATTCGATTTTCCGGTGGATTCACTTATGCCTTTGCGTATGGCACAGTTGGCACTTGAGAAATTTCAGGAATATGATGATTTATATCAGATTGCCGGGGCGTATGTGTCTATCGGTAAGTATCTGAATGCGCATGGTCGTTATTCGGAAGCACTCGATACATTGACAAAAGCACTGGATTGTGTGAATCAACATCATCTGCTTTATTATCATTATAAGGCAGATACACTGGACAAATTGTGGCCTTATGCCGAAGGGGATACGACTTACACCGGAGTACCGTGGATTACGGAAGAGAAGGTTAAAACTGTTCCCGAATGGATTTCAAGGATTCGCGAGCAGTTGAGCGTTTCGTATGCAGGATTGGGAATGAAGCACGCATCGGACTATAACCGGAATATTTATCTGGATATTCTGAACTTTACACGGCAGGATAAGGAATTGGAGAGCCGCTATATTTCATTGGAAGCAGGTTCGCGGCAAATGACTCTCGTACTATCTGTGGTCATTGTTGGGTTGGTGCTGGTAGTTATTCTCTGGTGGTTCTTCAATAAGAGTTCCAAAACACGAAATCAGGTGGATGTGGAACGACTACAACAGATTCTATCGTTATGTAGGGATATAACTTCTTCTATTCCGATGAATGTTCCTTTAATTCAGCAAGGAATTGACCAATTATTCGGCAAAGGACGGATGACATTGGAAATACCCGAAGAGGGGAAAGCGGCACTTGTTCCTGTGCACCGATTAAGCAAAGACGAGAAAGCGCTGGTGCATGTGCTTGAGCCATATATTATTTGGGCTGCCGATAATGAACAAATGGTAGAGGCATTGAGCGACGAACGGATTCAATTGGAAAAACAACGGTATGTGTACGAGCAGCATATTGCCGGGAATAAACGCCAGAATCTGATAAAGAAGGCTTGTCTGGCGATTGTAAATGGCATCAATCCATATATTGACCGGATTTTGAACGAGGTACATAAGTTGACAGAGAAAGGTTATATTGACGATGAGAAGATTAAGAAAGAGAAGTATCAGTATATTGACGAACTGGTGACTACTATCAATGAGTATAATGACATTCTTGCTCTTTGGATCAAGATGAAGCAGGGAACTCTTAGCCTGAATATTGAAACATTCGGTCTTAATGAGTTGTTCGATTTATTGGGAAAGGGACGTCGTGCCTTTGAGATGAAAGAACAGACGTTAGAAATTGAACCGACCCATGCTATGGTGAAGGCGGACCGTGCACTGACCCTATTTATGATAAATACGTTGGCCGAGAATGCCCGCAAATATACTCCTGAGGGAGGTGTAATCAAGGTGTATGCACGTACTACGGATTCTTATGTGGAGATTTCTGTAGAAGATAATGGAAGGGGGATCTCAGCCGAAGATGTGGCACAGATTATTGGTGAGAAAGTGTATGATTCACGTGTTATCGGTATGAAGAATGCCACGGATGCAGATGAATTGAAGGAAAATAAGGGTAGTGGCTTCGGATTGATGAATTGTAAGGGAATCATCGAGAAATATAAGAAAACGAATGAACTGTTCCGAGTATGTGTATTCAACGTGGAAAGCGAACTTGGAAAAGGGAGTCGCTTTTATTTCCGTTTGCCTTCGGGAGTGCGCAAAGTAATTGGAGTGCTACTTTGCCTCTTACTTCCGTTTGGTATGGGGTCTTGTCTGTATGATCCGATTCCTCCGATGTTACAGGATACCGATTCGATTGTGGTTATTACGGATTCTGCTTATGAAGATTTGTTGGATGCTGCATCAGATTATGCCAATGCTGCTTATTTCGCTAATGTGGATGAGCAGTATGAGATTGCTTTGCAATATGCTGATTCTGCCATATTGTTGCTGAATGAGCATTATCAGAAATATGCGCGCCCGGATGCTACGCATCGGTATATGAAGCTCGTCGGTGAAGGTATACCTGCTGAGATTCTGTGGTGGAACGAACTTTTTGATTCGGATTATCATGTGATATTGGATATAAGAAATGAGGCGGCGGTTGCTTTTCTGGCATTGAAACAACTGGATGCGTATAGTTATAATAATTCGGCGTTTACAGATTTGTATAAGTTGCAGGGAGAAGATCAGACATTGGAAGGATATTGTCGGCAACTAGAACGTTCGAATATTAATAAGACAGTGGGAATTATCCTTTGTTTCGTTTTGTTGATTGTTTCTTTGGTAGGATATTATCTTTTGTATTTGAGGAAGCGGATACAAAATCGTTTGAGTTTGGAACAGGTACTTGAAATTAATCAGAAAGTATTTGCTGCTTCCCTGATTCGACCGCAGGAGCAGGAAAATGCAGAAGCGCTCCAAAGGGAAGAAAGTACGCTCAAAGAGATTCCGCAACGTATCGTAGATGAAGCATTCGGCTCGGTAAATGAGTTGTTGACGATTGACCGGATGGGGATTGCCGTTTATAATGAAACGACACATTTGTTGGAATATGCTTCGAGTCCCGGACAGGAAATGCCGGAAATGGTGCAGCTATGTTTTGATTCAAGAGAATATATTTCCGAGCAACATCGTCAGGCAATACCTCTCATGGTAGAAGCGGGAGGTGAACACCAATGTGTCGGTGTGCTTTATTTGGAACGAAGAGAAGGGACGGAACAGGAAACTGACCGTTTGCTTTTCGAACTGGTGGCACGTTATGTAGCTATTGTCGTATTTAACGCTGTGGTGAAACTGGCAACGAAATATCGTGATATTGAGTCGGCGCATGAGGAAACGCAACGGGCGTCTTGGGAGGACAGTATGTTACATGTACAGAATATGGTACTTGATAATTGTCTTTCGACTATCAAGCATGAAACGATTTATTATCCGAATAAGATTAAACAAATTATAGGTCGGCTGAATGCGCAGAACCTTTCGGAGAAAGAAGAAAAGGAGGCAGTGGAGACTATGACGGAGTTGATTGAATATTATAAGGGGATCTTTACTATTTTGAGTTCATGTGCTTCCCGCCAGTTGGAAGAGGTTACTTTCCGGCGGACCACGATTCCGGTTCAAGAGCTTTTCGAAACTGCCGGAAAATATTTCAAAAAGTCTGTAAAGAACCGTATGGATAAGATAGAGTTGGAGATGGCTCCGATAGATGCAAGAGTAATAGGAGATGTAAACCAGTTGCGTTTCTTATTGGAGAACCTGATTGATGAAGCATTGACGGTTCACGAAGACGGAGTATTGCGTTTGCAGGCTCGTAAGGATGATGAGTATATACGTTTTCTTTTCACGGATACAAGACGTGAAAAGAGCGTGTTGGAGTTGAATCAACTATTTTATCCGAATCTGGCACGTATGACGTCCGGAGAAGAGGGAGAATTGAGGGGGACGGAATATCTCGTATGTAAGCAGATAATCCGCGATCATGATGAATTTGCAGGGCGTAGAGGATGCCGTATTAATGCCGAACCGGCCGAAGGCGGAGGGTTTACGGTTTATTTTACTATTCCACGCAGATAATGAAAAAGAACACATATAAAGTTATTAGATAAGGAAATGGAAGAACAGAAATTTAAAGTTATTATTGTAGAAGATGTAAAACTGGAGTTGAAAGGTACAGAGGAGATTTTTCGCCATGAGATACCCAATGCAGAGGTTATTGGTACAGCTATGACGGAAAATGAGTTCTGGCCGTTAATGGAGGCACAACTTCCCGATTTGGTGTTGCTGGATTTAGGATTGGGAGGTTCAACCACTATCGGTGTTGATATATGCCGGAATATATTCAAACGTTACAAAGGAGTTCGGGTTTTGATATTTACGGGTGAAATTCTGAATGAAAAGTTATGGGTGGATGTGCTCAATGCCGGTGCTGACGGAATTATCCTGAAAACAGGGGAACTGCTCACCAAAACAGATGTGCAGGCTGTAATGGACGGAAAGAAGTTAGTTTTCAACTATCCGATTTTGGAAAAGATTGTAGATCGTTTCAAAAAATCGGTAGCTAACGATGCCAAGCGTCAGGAGGCGGTGATTAGTTATGATATTGATGAGTATGATGAGCGTTTCTTACGTCATCTGGCTTTAGGATATACGAAAGAAATGATTGCCAGTCTGAAGGGAATGCCTTTCGGAGTGAAGTCATTGGAAAAACGACAGAATGATCTTATAGGACGCCTTTTCCCTAATGGGGAACGGGTGGGAGTAAATGCTACCCGTCTAGCAGTGCGTGCATTAGAATTACGTATTATTGACTTGGATAATCTGGAGGCTGACGAAGAATAAATCTTGAGACAGATGAAGAATAAATGGCGTATGCCTCACCCCGCTACGATGTTCCTTCTGCTGACAATAGCAGTGGTCTTTCTTTCATGGATATGTGATATTTATGGATTGAAGGTGACGCTGCCACAAACCGGTGAGGAGATTCGCGTACAGAGCTTATTGAGTCCGGAAGGAATTCGCTGGTGGTTGCGGAATGCTATCAAGAACTTTACCGGATTTGCACCGTTGGGTATGGTGATTATTGCTATGTTCGGACTGGGGGTTGCCCAGCATTCAGGATTTATTGGTGCATGCATCCGTTTGGGAGTGGGGAACCGGAAGGAGAAAAGGAAGGTTATCTTGTGGGTAATCGTTCTTGGCTTGTTGTCCAACGTTATTGGCGATGGCGGATATATTATCTTATTGCCTATTGCCGCCATGCTGTTCCAATGGGTAGGACTTCATCCGCTTGCAGGAATTATTACGGCTTATGTTTCAGTGGCATGCGGATATAGTGCAAATATTGTATTAAGCACAATGGATCCGTTGCTGGCTCATACCACTCAGGAAGCTGCACTAGCTCAGACAGGATATCAGGGAAATACCGAACCACTTTGCAATTATTTTTTCATGAGTGCTTCTACCGTAGTAATTACTGCTATTGTTTACTGGCTGACTCAGAAATGGCTTCTTCCCGCTTTAGGAAAATATGAAGGAAGCGTGAAGGTGGAAGCTTATCGGCCCTTGTCCCGTAAAGAACGGCGGGCGATAATGATTTCGATTATTGTAGCAGGAATTTATGTAGCTCTTATCTTATGGCTTACGTTTTCTTCTCATGGGATATTACGTGGCGTGAACGGTGGTTTGATGCATTCGCCTTTTATTGCCGGAATTCTTTTTCTTCTTTCCTTAGGGGCGGGCATCACGGGAATGGCTTACGGGTTCAGTTCCGGTCGTTATCGTTCCGACAATGATGTGATTGAAGGGCTTACCCAACCGATGAAACTTTTGGGTGTTTACTTTGTTATTGCTTTTTTTGCCGCTCAAATGTTCGCCTGCTTCGAGTATTCTCATTTGGATAAGTGTCTTGCTATTATGGGAGCTGATCTGCTTTCTTCTTTCGAGCCGGCTCCGTTGTCTGCACTTGTTCTCTTTATCCTGTTTACAGCGTTTATCAATCTGATTATGGTATCTGCTACTTCCAAGTGGGCATTTATGTCTTTTATCTTTATCCCGATGTTTGCACAAATGGGAATCTCTCCGGATATCGCACAGTGCGCTTTCCGTATTGGTGACAGCTCGACAAATGCTATTACGCCTTTTATGTTTTATATGCCTCTGGTATTGACATATATGAGGCAATATGATAAACAAGTTACTTATGGGACATTACTCAAATACACTTGGCGCTACTCTGTAGGTATTTTAGCTGCATGGACGCTATTCTTTATTATTTGGTATTTACTGAGGATACCAATGGGACTATAATTTATATTAATAAATCAACCATGAATGAATTAAACAACAGGGAACAAGAGCAATATGCCGAGCCCACGACAAAAAAGAGTAGTAAGCAAATCGTAAAACGTACCTTGGTGGTGATAGGGTTGGCTTTGGCGGTATATGTAGTATACTCCGTGGTTTATCTGTTTATCTCACCCGATCGTAATATTCAGCAGATTTATCTGGTTCCGGAAAATGCGGCATTTATTATTCAATCATCAGCTCCGATTGAAGATTGGGAGAAATTTAGCGGAAGCGAAACATGGCAATGTCTGAAAAAAGCGAAGTCTTTTGAGGAAGTTACGAAGAGTGTGGAAAAACTTGATTCAGTTGTGAAAAGTAACAAGGTGCTGTTGTCACTTGTCGGCAAACGGGATATGCTTATTTCACTTCATAAAACCCGCGCGACTGATTGGGATTTTCTGCTCATTCTGGATATGCAGAAAGCTTCTAAAATGGACTTGGTGAAAGATCAGCTTGAGACGGTTCTTGTAATGAGCGGCTTCACTGTTACTAACCGGATGCATAGTGGCATTAACATTCTTGAGATGCGTGATCCGGATACGCGTGATATCTTTTATATTGCTTTTGTGGATAATCATCTGGTAGGTTCTTATACTTCCGGGCTTATCGAATCGGCTATTGATTCACGTAACAAACCTAAAATCGGACTTGATCAAGCTTTTATTGAAACCGAGAAACTAGTTTCCGGTAAGGGACTCGTCAGGGTTTTTATCAACTATGAGCGTATCCCACAGTTTATGTCTATCTACCTGGGAACAAGGAATGAATATATTGATATGTTCAGTAATTCTATGAATTTTGCCGGTCTTTACTTGAATATGGGTAAGGATAAAATGGAGGTGAAAGGTTATACGTTGAAGAAAGATTCAGTAGATCCTTATATCACTGCCTTGCTGAATTCCGGAAAGCATAAAATGAAAGCGCATGAAATCTTGTCCGGACGAACGGCCCTTTATACGAATATTGGTTTTAATAATCCGATGACTTTTGTGAAGGAATTAGAAAATGCCCTCTCTGTTCATGATAAACAGTTGTATGATTCGTATCAAAATTCCCGAAAAAAGATTGAAGGACTGTTCGGTATCTCTTTGGAAGAAAACTTTTTGAGCTGGATGTCTGGAGAGTTTGCTATTACACAATCTGAACCGGGGTTACTTGGGCGTGAACCCGAACTGGTTTTGGCTATCAGAGCAAAAAGTATAAAGGATGCACGTGAGAACATGGAACTTATAGAAAAGAAGGTCAAACGTCGTACTCCGGTTAAAATTAAAACTGTTAATTATAAGGACTTTGAAATTAATTATGTCGAGATGAAAGGGTTCTTCCGACTGTTTTTCGGAAAACTATTTGATAAGTTCGAGAAACCCTATTATACTTATGTGGATGATTATGTTGTTTTTAGTAATAAAGCTGCATCTTTACTCTCATTCGTAGAGGATTATGAACAAAAGAACTTGTTGAAAGACAATCCGGGATTTAAAGATGCTTTTTCATATCTGAAATCCAGTTCTACGATTTTCTTATATACGGATGTACGTAAGTTCTATTCCCAGTTGAAGCTAATGATGAATCCTGCCACATGGAATGAGATACAGTCAAATAAGGATGTTTTGTATTCTTTCCCTTATTGGACTATGCAAGTGATAGGAGATAGCCAGTCTGCTTCTTTACAATATGTTATGGATTATAGTCCATACGAACCGGAAGAACTTGTTGAGGTTGCTACCGATGAGGAAGATGAAGAAATGAATGAAGATGTTGTGACCGAGAAAGAACAGTTAAGTGAATTGAAACGTTTCTATGTCGAAAAGTTTGAAGGAAATGTTCTACGTGAATTTTATCCGGAAGGAGCACTAAAGAGTGAAGCGGAAGTAAAAGAGGGAAAACGTCACGGACGTTATCGTGAATATTACGAAAATGGAAAATTAAGACTTCGTGGTAAATATTCGCATAACCAACCTAAGGGTACTTGGAAATATTATACCGAGGAAGGGAAGTTTGAACGTAAAGAGAAGTTTTAAAGAACTTCTCTTATTCTGACCTACATGTTCAATCGTTTATCTTCTGCGCTGCAAAAGGAAGTTGTCTATAAAAGCGAAAGTAATAAAAAAATAAATCCGATAACTCTTTTCAAGTTATCGGATTTTATTTGTGATTCCGAAGCGATTCGAACGCTTGACCCACGCCTTAGAAGGGCGTTGCTCTATCCAGCTGAGCTACGGAACCAGCCTTATTTTCGGATGCAAAGGTAGTGCTTTTTATGAAAACTCAAAAACTTTCTGGAACTTTTTTATTCATATTTTTCTTTGGTGCTATGAATCAGTATTTTATGAAAGAAGTTTTTTTTATTTAATTAGGTGGGGACTGAATTCGTGTTTTATAGATAAACAAATGAATAGCATTTTTTCGGGAAGTTAATAAAAGGAGATATTTGGAAGAACTCTTGTGACAGTATATTTGATTTTATTCCCTGTTGTCCCTCATAGAACATTAAATATCCCTCTATACATTTTCTTGTTGTATACTATATTTATTTGATAAAAGTAGTTACCCAAACAGTTTGTGTATCACCCCTTTGACGGCCGAGAAAGGCGTAAAAGGGTGATTCCTTTTACGCTGTATTTGAGAATAAAAGCCCGTTTTTACGAAGAATAACGAACGTTATATAGGTTTCAAAAAGCTCAAAAAAACAAAAATAGGGTTGTGTCTTTCTATTATTCCTTATACTTTTGGACGATAAACAACTAAAAAACACATAAAGTTATGAAGAAATTGATTTTTTTATTTGCATTTAGTATTGCAGTAACTAACATTTTTGCACAAACGGATCCTAATCAAATTAAGAAAGAAGGAAATGACGCATTCAATGCTAAGAATTATCCTGTGGCCTACGCTAAGTTCAGCGAATATTTGAAACAAACTAATAATCAGGATTCTGCAACAGCATACTATTGCGGTATAGCAGCAGATGAAGTGAAGAAGTATGCGGAAGCCGTAACTTTCTTTGATATTGCTATTCAGAAGAAGTTTAATACTGGTAATGCGTATGCCCGTAAAGCTTTGGCTTTGGATGCATTGAAGAAAACAGATGAATACGTTGCTACATTGGAAGAAGGCTTGAAAGTTGATCCGAATAATAAAACAATGATCAAGAATTATGGTTTACACTACTTGAAAGCCGGACTCGCCGCCCAAAAAGCTGGTAAAGCTGAAGAAGCAGAAGAATGTTTCAAGAAGGTAATTCCTCTGGATCATAAATCATATAAAACAAATGCTTTGTACAGCCTTGGAGTATTGTGTTATAATGACGGAGCCAATATCCTGAAAAAAGCAACTCCTTTAGCAAACTCTGATGCAGATAAATATGCTGCTGAAAAAGAAAAAGCAACAGCTAGATTTAAAGAAGCATTAGGTTACTTGGAAGAAGCAGCAAAGGTATCTCCTGACAACGCAAATGTGAAAAAGATGATTCCTCAGGTACAGGATGCAATGAAGTAATTTGACCGATCTCGTATAGATAATAAGGGTTGCCCGATAGACACGGTGGCAACCCTTTTTTTGTTGCACCTTTTTCTAATCTATACTTTTTGCGTACATTTGCTTCACTTAAAAATAGAACAAATCCATGCAGTTATATACAAAAGAACAGGCTATCAGACAAATGAACTATTTAGGGCAATCCTGTCGTCCTTTTATTTTTATCATTAATTACCAGCAGGATGCTTCTTATATAGAAGCAGTATCTTCGGTAGACCCTGCCGAAATACTCTATAACTTGAATGGTTTTACGAATCAGCCCATGTTTGCAGAGAATAATATAGCTTTTTTGTCAAGAAAGCGACTTCGTTGGCAATCTTTCCCGGAATCTTTGGCTACATATCAACATTCGTTTGATATTGTCCAACGAAACATCTTTGCCGGAAATAGTTTTCTCACTAACTTGACTTGTCGCACTCCGGTAGAAACAAATCTGACTTTGAAAGATATCTATTGTTATTCAAAAGCTATGTATAAATTATGGGTCAGAGATGCTTTTACGGTTTTTTCTCCCGAAATATTTATAAGAATTCATAATGGAAGAATATATTCCTACCCCATGAAGGGAACGATTAATGCTTCAACCCCTTCGGCTGACCGGCTATTAATCAACGATCCTAAAGAAACGGCGGAACATGCCACTATTGTAGATTTGATTCGTAATGATTTGAGCATGGTGGCCGAACAAGTATCCGTATCCCGATACCGGTATATTGATAAATTGCAGACCAATCAAGGGAGTATTCTTCAGACAAGTTCTGAAATACAGGGTGTACTGCCGGATGATTATCTGACAAATTTGGGAAGTATTATATTCCGGCTTTTACCAGCCGGTTCTATCACAGGAGCTCCGAAGAAAAAAACAATGCAGATTATCAAGGAGGCTGAAACCTATGACAGGGGATTCTATACAGGTATTATGGGCTATTTTGACGGTAAGGACCTCGATAGCGCAGTTATGATCCGTTTTGTGGAGCAGGAGGGTGGTAAAATGTATTTTAAGAGTGGGGGTGGGATTACCAGCCAAAGTGATGTGGAAAATGAATATAATGAAATGAAACAGAAAGTATATGTGCCCATTTATTGAAACGATCCGAATAGAAGATGGAAAGATTTATAATATCAATTATCATACGGAACGTTGCAACCGGACTCGTGCCGCCTTCTGGCAAGATGTTGCCGATATTGACTTAGGTGAATTTATTTCTCCCCAATCATTGGAAGGTATCTGGAAATGCCGGATTGTTTACGGAAAGGCGATAGAAGAAATTACATACGTTCCTTATCAGAGGCGCAAAGTTTCCTCTTTACGTCTGGTTACGTCGGATACTATTGATTATACTTATAAAAGTACGAATCGGGAAGAACTAAATTCATTGTACGCCCAGAGAGAAACGGCTGATGATATATTAGTGGTAAGAAACGGATACCTGACGGATACATCTATTTCCAATATAGCTCTTTATGACGGCAATACATGGTTTACTCCGTCGTGCCCGCTACTCAAGGGAATCAAGCGGGCTGAACTTCTGGACAAGCATTTGATTCAAGAAAAGGAGATATTGCATACACAGTTGGGAAGCTATTTCCGTATTATGTTATTCAATGCGATGATTGATTGGGGACAAATCGTGATACCGATTGATGAAAAACATTTAATTCTATAAACTATTATTAACAGAAATATTTAGAGAACCTTTGAACAAAGGTGTTCTTTCGTCTGTTATATTTATGTGTTTTTCATAGTATTAGATATAAGATTAATTAAAAGAGATTGTACTCCACTTGTGAAAGCTAAAGTACGTCAGAGACAGAAGAGTCTGTTTTTTTGATAAATGTGTTAGAGCATCGGTTTTACCAGGCCGATGCTTTTTTTATGTCCTTTTGTTGCGTTTTGTAGTTTATATGAAATAAAATTTGTACGTTTGTAGGGTAATAATAGAAAATGATAAAGATGAACATACCCGTTATCTTTCAGTTTTTAAAAGATCTTTCTGCGAATAATAATCGTGACTGGTTCAATGAACACAGGGCGGAGTATGAAACAGCCCGTGTCGAGTTTGAAAATTTCTTAGCAACAGTTATTGCCCGTATCTCCTTGTTCGACGAATCAATTCGAGGCATCCAACCTAAAGATTGTACGTATCGTATTTATCGTGATACACGCTTTTCTACGGATAAAACTCCGTATAAAATACATTTTGGCGGTTATATCAATGCAAAAGGAAAAAAATCCGATCATTGTGGCTATTATGTGCATCTGCAACCTGCTGGATCTATGCTTGCCGGAGGGAGCTTATGCCTGCCGTCTAACGTACTAAAAGCTGTGCGGCAGTCAATTTATGACAATATTGAGGAATTTGTTGCGATCGTAGAAGATCCGGAGTTTAAGAAATACTTTCCGGTGATAGGGGAAGACTTCCTGAAAACTGCTCCTAAGGGCTTTCCAAAAGATTTTAAATACATTGATTATTTGAAGTGTAAAGAATATGTCTGTTCTTATAATGTCCCCGATGACTTCTTCGCCCAACCGGATATGTTGGAACAGATAGATAAAGTATTCCGCCAATTCAAGCGATTTGCCGACTTTATCAATTACACAATTGACGATTTTGAATAATACCTAGAATATAAACTTTTAAATAAAACTCTTATGGTAGTAGATACTTTAGAAAATCTGGAGAAATATGCGTCTTTAAATCCTTTGTTTGCACAAGCTATTGAGTTCCTGAAATCTCATGATCTTCAAGCCATGGAAATCGGTAAGACTGAACTGAAAGGAAAAGATCTGCTGGTGAATATTGCACAGACCAAACCTAAGACTAAAGAAGAGGCTAAACTGGAAACACATAACGAATTTATTGATATTCAAATTCCATTGTCGGGAACAGAAATCATGGGGTATACTGCTGCTAAAGACTGTGTCCCGACAAATGCTCCATACAATGTAGAAAAAGATATCACTTTCTTTGAAGGATTAGCTGAAACTTATATTGCCGTGAAACCGGGAATGTTTGCTATCTTCTTCCCGCAAGACGGACACGCTCCTGGTATTACCCCGGACGGAGTGAAAAAAGTAATTGTAAAAGTAAAAGCATAATCCTAATTTAATTCAGATATGGAAAAGACACTGAATCTTATCAAAAACGATCCTTGGCTGGAACCTTTTGCCGACGCTATTGCCGGCCGGCATCAATTTGTGCTGGATAAAGAAGCCGAACTGACTAATAAAGGAAAACAGACGCTGTCGGATTTCGCTTCGGGCTATCTTTATTTTGGATTGCACCGTACTGCCAAAGGCTGGACTTTCCGTGAATGGGCTCCTAATGCCAGTCATATTTACATGGTAGGTACATTCAACAACTGGGAAGAAAAGGCTACCTATAAACTGAAAAAACTGAAGAATGGGATTTGGGAAATCAATCTTCCAGAAGGGGCCATTCATCACGGTGACCTGTATAAACTGAATGTATATTGGGACGGTGGACAGGGAGAACGTATTCCTGCTTGGGCTACCCGTGTTGTTCAGGATGAACAGACGAAAATTTTTAGTGCACAGGTATGGGCCCCAGAGAAACCTTATAAATTCAAGAAAAAGACTTTTAAACCTAACACAAGTCCTCTGTTGATTTATGAATGTCACATCGGAATGGCACAACAGGAAGAGAAAGTAGGTTCATATAATGAATTCCGTGAAAAGGTGCTTCCCCGCATTGCCAAAGAAGGGTATAATTGTATTCAGATAATGGCTATTCAGGAACATCCTTATTATGGAAGTTTCGGTTACCACGTATCCAGTTTCTTTGCCGCTTCTTCCCGTTTCGGTACTCCTGATGAGTTGAAGGAGTTGATCGATACTGCTCATGGAATGGGTATCGCTGTTATTATGGATATTGTTCATTCCCATGCAGTGAAGAATGAGGTAGAAGGATTGGGTAATTTTGCCGGTGATCCGAACCAGTATTTCTATCCGGGAGGGCGTCGTGAACATCCGGCGTGGGATTCTCTTTGTTTTGACTATGGCAAGAATGAAGTCGTTCACTTCTTGTTGTCTAACTGTAAATACTGGCTGGAAGAATATAAATTCGATGGATTCCGTTTTGACGGTGTAACGTCCATGCTGTATTATAGTCACGGATTGGGTGAAGCGTTCTGTAATTACGGAGATTACTTCAACGGACATCAGGATGATAATGCTATCTGTTATCTGACCTTAGCTAATGAAGTGATTCATCAAGTGAATCCAAAAGCGATAACGATTGCTGAGGAGGTGTCCGGTATGCCGGGATTGGCTGCAAAAGTAGAAGATGGTGGTTACGGATTCGACTACCGCATGGCTATGAATATTCCGGATTACTGGATTAAGACAATCAAAGAAAAGATAGATGAGGACTGGAAACCTTCCAGCATGTTCTGGGAAGTCACTAACCGTCGCCAGGATGAAAAAACTATTTCTTATGCAGAAAGCCATGACCAAGCATTGGTAGGAGATAAGACGATTGTTTTCCGTCTGATTGATGCGGATATGTATTGGCACATGCAGAAGGGAGATGAAAATTATATAGTCAATCGTGGTATTGCTTTGCATAAGATGATTCGCCTGTTGACCTCTTCCACAATTAACGGTGGTTATCTGAACTTTATGGGTAATGAGTTCGGGCATCCCGAATGGATTGACTTCCCGCGTGAGGGTAACGGTTGGTCTTGCAAATATGCCCGTCGCCAATGGGATCTGGTCGACAATAAGAATCTAGCCTATCACTATATGGGTGACTTCGATGAAGAAATGTTGAAAGTCATTAAGAGTGTGAAGGATTTCCAGGCAACCCCGATACAAGAAATATGGCATAATGACGGCGACCAGGTATTGGCTTATGAGCGTAAGGATTTGATTTTTGTATTTAACTTCAATCCGAAGCAGTCGTTTACAGACTATGGTTTCCTTGTAGCTCCGGGAGCTTATGAGGTGATTCTGAATACGGATAATATAGCATTCGGTGGTAATGGCTTTGCCGATGATTCTGTGGTTCACTTCACGATTGCCGATCCTTTGTATAAGAAAGAAAAGAAAGAATGGTTGAAACTTTATATTCCTGCACGTACTGCCGTAGTGTTGAGAAAGAAGAAGTAGATATATATTAATAAAGAAGCCCTTGCAAATTTTCTATACTTGGATTTGCAAGGGCTTTCTTTATAAGAATGTGCCCGGACCGAGAATGTCGTACATATAACTGACATTGCGTGTTTTTAGCAATATCCCTTTAGGAGTATAGAACAACTGATATTTAATGTCAACATTATCTTGTCCTACCTCAATAACAATGATTGCCTGCCATTTAGGAAATTCTACCATAGTCACATCTTCCGCAACCCAACTTGCATAAGAACTAAATGTAAAAGCATTATAGACCACAGGTGTCAGCCGATCGAGACTGACAAGATCAGTCTGCGTCATTTCCCATTGTCCCTGCGCATTGAACCATACATTTTTGGTGAAACCGTTCATTACAAAATTGGCACAATAGTATCCGTCATCTTGCGACCAGGCTATATCATTTGTTTTGGGATACATTTTCTTGAAGGTAGCCTGCACATTATCAGGAGGTACAATCGCTAATACTGATATGGAAAATAGTAACAGAACCGCCATAATATTAAATTTCTTCATAAGCTTTATGGTTTAGGAGATTATTTATCTACCTAAACAGCTATCATGACTATTTGTTTGAATGATACATATAAAATAACCCGGTCATTATGGTGTGATCGGGTTATAGGGGAATATAGGGTTTTTCGTCTTTTTCAGAATGCAATTTTCAGTATCTTTCCATTGTAGCCTCTAACTGAAACTTCCGTAGCTTTATATGGCAATAAGCTGATTTCTTCTTTCGCACCGGTCAAAAGATCAACAGCCTGATAGGATTCCATTTGTGGAATTTGTAAAAAGTCGAAAGCGTGTGAGGGAACATTGATTGCTACATCTACTAGTTGACTGTCGAAATTGACAATGATAAACAATAGCTCGTTCTTGTATTTTCGCATAAAAGTATATTGCTTATGTTCATTGAAACGCCAGCCATTTTGATTAGCATACATCAGGTCAAAGAAAACACCCTTTGCAATAGCCAGTTCTTCATTACACAAAGTCAGCACTCTTTGATAAATTTCATATAAACGTTTATGATCTTCATTGAGCATTTTACCATCAAATTTTCCTCCGTTACGCCAACGACGGATGCTGTCTATACTCCAATAATCAAATATAGTAGTCCGTCCATCCCTTCCGCTGAAGCCCTCACTGTCCATTCCGGGTTCTCCAAATTCCTGTCCGAAGTAAATCATCATAGGATTAGTATTCATGCAGGCGGAAACAATAAGTGCAGGGATTCCTTTGCGTGGGTCACCGGCAAAGAAATCGGACGCAATGCGTTGCTCATCGTGGTTTTCGAGGAAATTAAGCATCTTTTTCTCAATTCCGTTCAGACTCTGCCAGCAATGAGTGATAGAAGCAGCCGACTCATATCCACAGGCTACATTACGAAGTGTATCATATAAGCCTACTTTATCGTACAGATAGTCGAATTTTCCACGGAACAAATAATTGCGATATTCATTCGGATTGTAGACTTCTGCAATAAAGAGAATGTCCGGATATGCTTCTTTGACTTGAGGAATAGCCCATTCCCAAAATTCTACGGGAACCATTTCCGCCATATCACAACGGAAACCGTCAATGTCTTTGGAAGCCCAGAACAGAAGAATATCCAACATCTTTATCCATGTATCCGGAATCGGAGAAAAGTGGCACGTACCTCCATTCTGGTAGTCTACTCCATAATTCAATTTGATTGTCTCATACCAGTCAGTGATATTGGGAGTAGCGTCAAAACGATTATTGCCTGTTGCTTTAGCCGGGAATTCGTGATAAGGTTCTGTCGCACCGTCTTTCATGTCAAACTGGGCACGAAGTTCAGCTTGAGGAATATAATAGAAATTATTATAGGGACTGAAAGACTGGCTTGAATCATCGTTAGCTCCCAATTCCGTTGTCCCGTCCGGTTGTGCATCAGAATGGTATTGGCGTGCTACATGGTTGGGAACAAAATCAATTATAACTTTTAGTCCCGCACGATGTGTACGTCGTACAAGATTCTCGAATTCTCTCATTCGTTCGGGAATGTCATTCGCCAAGTCAGGGTCTACATCATAATAATCTTTGATAGCATAGGGCGAACCGGCTTTTCCTTTTACAATGGCAGGATGATCCGGACTGATATTATAGCGACGATAATCTGTCTGAGTAGCATGCTCAATAATACCTGTGTACCAAATATGTGTAGTACCCAGTTTTTTGATTTCACTAAGTGCTTTGAGAGTAAAATCCGCCATTTTTCCGCAACCGTTGGTGACTATATCTCCATTGTAGACGCAGTGGTTATTATTGTTGCCGAACAGCCGGGTGAACACTTGATAGATAATTATTTTATTTTCGTTATTCATATAGAGTAGATTTTTACATTTCTAATATTAACTACTTCAATAAAAAGCATTACTTCCAGATTTTTCCTTTTTCAACTAATAATTGATTCAGCACTCCGTTAGCGGTATTATATCCTTGCTCGAAGATTTCTTCCGCTTTTTCCAATTCCGTGTTGCTATACCCATATAGGTTATAAGGTTCAATCAGCAAATCACATTTTTCTCTTTCAGGGAAAGTATTGGCACGGAACATGAAATGAAACGAACGCATAGCGATGCTGACAATATTCATTTTATAATCTTGCGCCATGATCGGGCTTACATTAACTGCTACTACCTTGTCACAGACTCTACGGAGAGTGGAAACCGGGAGATTCATCATCAATCCACCGTCTACGTAGTTCGTTCCATCAATATTTACCGGAGCAAACATGACAGGCATACAGCACGAAGCAGCTACCCGTTCGGCAATGGAACCACGGTGAAAATGAACCATACGTCCGTGGTCAAGATCGGTTGCCGTGATGATCAAGGGAATCTGGAGTTCTTCCAGATTCTTTGCTTTTACATTGGTACGAAGGAAATCTATAAATTCGCAAAGGTCAAATAATCCTTTCTTGGGGATTACCAGCTTGGTCAGGTCTTGAAATTTGTGTCCGGAAAAATAATCCAGCACTTTGTGAGGTTCATTACCATCTGCATAAAAGACTCCCGCAAGAGCTCCAGCGCTTACTCCGGAGATAATATCCGGTTTAATATCATGCTCCAGGAGAGCTTGCATTACGCCCAAATGAGCGAATCCTTTAATAAATCCTCCACTTAGAGCATAACCTATCTGATATTTCCGGTTCGTCCAATTGTTTGTATATACCTCCATGAGTTTTTTCTGTCTTTAATTCGCCACGAATTTAGTGAATTTATTGAAAGTAGAAGAAATATAATGGATAGTTTTTAGTATGCCGGATGGAAACTTTGTTCCGGTACTACGCCGATCAGAACCCAAAATCGTCTATTTCACCCTTGTGCTCTTCGCTTTCTTTAAATGGTTTTGCTTCCTTCTGTACCGGATTCCCTTCAATATAGATAGCACGGAACGGACGAGCAGGGCAAACATATTCGCATCCACCACAGCCTACGCAAATCTCTTTATTTACATGGGGAATCGTCAACCCGTCTTTATAAGGCACCATTGCGACAGCCTGCGTGGGACAGTGTTCAGAGCAGGCCCCACAACTAGTTCCGTCTGTATAAACGATGCAATTTTCCTCGATAAAAACAACATATCCCATTTGTGTAAGATGTTTTTGCTTTACACTTATCGGAAGAATAGCCCCGTTAGGACAAACATCTCCGCAAACAGTACAATCAAAATTGCAGAATCCTTTCTCGAAACTGACGGTAGGTTGCATTACTCCTGCCAAGCCATACTCCATGAAAGCTGGCTTCAGTACATGCGATGGGCATTTGCTGATACAAAGATGGCACGATGTACATTGCTGCTGAAAATGTTCACGGCTGACAGACCCCGGCGGAGTAACCGGATTCTCTTTTTTGTATACTTTTTTACCTTCCAGACTTGCAACGGATTCTTTAACTTGTGAAAGTAGTTTCGGAACTGCTCCGGCAGTAAGTAGTCCTGCAACGAGAAAACGACGTTTGGATGAATCGGTAGGGGAGAGTGAAGGTTGGTAGATCAATGCCTTTTGTTTGCAGCCCCCCAGGCAGTCAAAGCAATCTACACAACGACCATAATCAATAGTATGCTCTTTACTATTGATGCACGCTGCCTTACATTTGGTAGCGCAGAGTCCGCAACTGTTACACTTGTCGGAGTCAATGCGGACTTTGAATAATGAGAACCGGCTTAATAAGCCTAAAATTGTTCCTACAGGACAAATCGTGTTGCACCAAGTCCGTCCGTGCTTCCATGCCATTATAAAAATCATTGTAAGTATGACGACTGCAATGAAAAGAGATGAAATACTTAAAATAGAAGTATCCACCTGGTAAAACGTATAATTGTCGAACTTGGAGAAAGCGGATTCCAAAAGATTATTTCCCAGCATATATATCGGTTTAAATACATGTACTACTATCCGACCGTATGCGCTGTATGGCTCAAGCAGTCCTACGATAAACGTGAATCCGCATAGAAAAGAGATGACAGTCCCCCCAAGCACACTCCAACGTAATCTATTTTTTGCAGGACTGTAACTATATCTTTTTTTCTTTTTACTTGTTGATTTTGACAGGCGCGCAATGATATCTTGCAAAATCCCCATAGGACATATCGTCGAACAATAGATACGGCCGAATAAAAGTGTTAACACAATGAGAAATAATAAGATACCTACACTTAATGAAAGCAAAGCTGGAACAAATTGCAAGTGTGCCAGACGATGAAAACTGTTAGGTAATATTTCTGCGAAATCGAGAAAAAAGAAAGTAATCAGTACAAAAAAAAGTGCTGATATTCCAATACGTATCTTTCTTAACATGGTTGATTTACATCTTGATTCGCTTGACATTTAATTTGTCAAGATTCATGGTTCCTACTTTCAGTGCTTCTCCTTTGGCAAGATGTCCTACTGTATCCAACGGCATCTCACGCACTTGGTTGAAGAATTTGGCAGCGGCTGTGTCCACCGCTACAATATCCGGTGAGATAAACAATCCCTTTGCCAAAACGACATCTGAAGCAGAGCGTCCGCGAGGACCGTTAGTCTTCATAATCCGGTAGGCATCTACAACGTTCAGCGCGGCTTTCTTTTGCAGGGTACAAATATCGGCAATACATTGTTGCAAGTCGTTTTGGTGAAAGAATCCGCGATCCCATACAATTCCCATATGGTTTTTCATGGAGATAGTCAGATTGGCTCCGCCATGGTTTTTCAGGATAGGGACATTTATCCATACGTCGCAGTTCAGGATTGCTTCATGCACTTTTGCTTTCTTCATTTTTTTGCCGCTTGGGAGATCTACCGGTTTGTAGTAAGATTCCAGATGTGCGGGCATTACTTTTGCTCCGGCGGCTTTTGCTACAGCTTCAATGCCACTGTTTTTATAGCATTTCTGCCAGTCGTCACAGGTATGGTCAAATACGGTCACTTCTTTTGCTCCGGCGGCAAAGCATTGTTTCACGATTTCCGCCACTAACTTCGGATTTGTATTTCCTGCCAGTTCCGGCACCTTGTCCCAACCGATGTTAGGCTTCACAACAACCTTTTGTCCTGGTTTAACGAATTGCTTCATCCCACCCAGTTCGCTTATGGCGCGGCGGAACATGGCTTCCGGCTCTCCACCCATGACTGCTACCAGATCAGGGTTAGCTCCGTTTGCTTTATTGATAGTCTGAGTTAATACCTCCATAGCTTCCGAGTGCTGTATAGTCAAAGCAGCACCGGTTATGGCTACTGTTTTTAAAAAGTCCCTTCTGTCCATTTTTCTATTTTGAGTTTAGAATTTTGCAATCGCTTTTAACAGGGCATAGCCACCAAACCACTGGATCAACATTCCCGGAGTACCGATACGGAAATCTTGTACTGCTACATAGAAATTACCAAGAATCGCCCATTCAAAAGCTATTCCTATAATCTGGTAGAAAAGCACGACACCAAGAACGCCCAATAAAGAGACAGATTTTAGCATTCGTGCGGCAAAGGCAGAAGCTCCAGCAAGTAAAGTGGATTTTATCAACATAACAGGAAGCGTAGCTTCCGAAGGCATGGCGAACAGCAAGTGATTAATGACAGGAGAAAGAATCGCGGTCAATAATCCTACACGAAAGCCATATTTATAGCCTGCAATCAACGTGAAAAAATAAATGGGCAGCAGGGTAGGACCACCATAAGGTATGAGATGGCATAGTTGTGGAAGTGCAATGTTGCCTGCAATAAACAACAGAGCGAACAAGTAAGTTTTTACATTACTGTAATTCAGCGAGTAGAGCTTGGCAGATGTTTCCATTTTCGTTAAGAACTTTTATATTTAATAGAACAATAATATCTTGAGGATAAGACTGTTCTTTGCAGGAAAGGTTTAATCCGGTAAAGAACAATCTGCTTATTATATTAAAAACAGGATGGAAAAGTTTCATACCTATTTGAAACTATTTGACCTGTTTTTTGCTCTATTCACTATCCATTCTTTCCCGGATCTTTCCCCAAGCATGAGTATCGAATAAGCAACTTTGGCGCATTGTGCCACACATTTCCCTGAATCTGGACATAGGTATAGTATAGCTCAATTTATCGGGTTCGAAGTAGGGACGTACCGACGGATCGAAGAAACCGATGAATGTCCGTTTGCCGCCTTTTCGATTTTCTATGGTAGCTTGCGTTACTATGCAGCTACAACCGGAACCGAACATGGAAACTACACCGTCTTCAGCATTATTATCATAATAAGCCCATGTGGTAAGTCCGGAAAGCATATCGGGGTTGGCTATGAATACGACACCTTCCACTTCTTTCAGACTTTCTATCCTGTCTATACGCGCAAAATGAAGGTATTTCTTTTCTGCTTTGAGTACTCCGATTTGCTGTATAAAGTCGATGACCATTTGCGGAGTCTGTTTGTACCGCTCTTTTAATGAGACAAAAGTCGGGACGTGTTCGGGCATTTCGGTAAAACCGGTATAGAACTTGCCGCCACCACAGCCGATTGTTTCGGCATTCAGGCTGATGATACCGCCTTCTCTTGCCGTTTTCATACCTTTAAAGATACAGCCATTTATTTTTTCCGCCGTTCCTTCCTGCGTGTCCGAATACCAGAATACAAGAGGCAGTTCGGCCTTCTCTCCGAATGCCTCCCGGAAGTTTTGAATAAATGTTTGGATGTCCATAGCTTATCATTTTTTGTTTATACATAGTTGCTCTACAAAGTTAGAATAAAAAAGGATAAGTGCAAGTGAATCAGAAGTTAATATCGGACACACTTTTTTTACAATCTTCCAGTTGTTTTAATCCTTCTTCAGATAGTTTGGGGTAATGCAGGTCCAGTTGTTTCATCCGCTCGCAGATAATGTGTCCTACTGCGTAGCGCATAAACCATTTATTGTCGGCAGGGATTACGTACCACGGAGCCAGTTCGGTAGATGTTTCGGTTAGTACATCTGCATAGGCTTTCATATACTCATCCCAAAACTGGCGTTCCTTAACATCTGCGGAAGAAAATTTCCAGTTTTTAGTTTTGTCATCCAACCTTTCCATGAAACGCTTTTTCTGTTCGGCTTTTGATACGTTCAGGAAGAATTTCAGGACAACGGTTCCGTTTTCCGTCAGATAACGTTCGAAATCATTGATTTGCCGGTAACGGCGTTTCCAAAAATCAGAGTCAATGTCTTTGATGGTTTCTACACCCGGCAATTTGTTGGACAGTATAATTTCGGGATGCACTTTGGCGATAAGCACGTCTTCATAGTGAGAACGGTTGAAAATTCCGATTCTCCCTCTTTCGGGCAGGCAACGATTGATACGCCAGAGATAATCGTGGTCCAATTCCTCGGCAGAAGGTTGCTTGAACGAAAATACTTGGCATCCTTGCGGATTGATACCGGACATGACGTGTTTGATTGTCCCGTCTTTTCCGGCTGCGTCCATAGCCTGAAAAATAATAAGAATCGAATAGCGATCCTGGGCGTAGAGCATGCTTTGCAGTTCGGAAAGTTTCTCTACGTTTTTAGTCAGTTGACCTTTAGCATCCTGTTTGGATAGTTCGCCGATAAATGACGGATCGAAATCGGAGACGGAATATTGTCTTCCGGGTTTAGCAAGCAGGTCTTTTAAAATGTCCTTTTTCATGGGTTTGTTATTTGAATGTTTCTACTGAAAATAAAACAGGCGGAGCAATCAATTAGTTTTTCAGGCAAAGGACATTTTCCGGATTTACAGTGCTGTTCCTTTCTTCGGTACGAACAGGTTTGTCATATCCACCTGTTCAAGAGTGAGCAACTCTATCTTTTTAGAAATACCGCCTGCATATCCTGTCAGGCTACCGTTACAACTTACAACCCGGTGGCAGGGTATAATAATACTAATAGGATTGTGTCCCACCGCATTGCCCACCGCTTGCGTCGACATGGACGATAGCCCGTTTAGGCGAGCTATTTCCTTAGCAATATCCTTGTACGTAATGATTTTGCCGTAAGGGATTTTTTTTAATATTTCCCATACGGAGAGACGAAAAGGAGTACTTTCCAAGTGCATCTCAGGCATGAAACCGGGATTTTTCCCACTGAAATAACAATCGAGCCATTCTATGGTTTGCTCGAATACGGGCAATACTTTTTCTTCGTGTTCCGGAGACAACGAAGCTGCAAAATATTTCTGTCCATCAAACCACAAACCCGTCAAAGAGCTACCGTCACTTGCGATTGTTATTCCACCGATAGGGGACTGATATTTGTAAATGTATTGCATAACATTATATATAAGGTGATATCTTTTACAAAAGTAGTATTTCATTTTTAAATAAGATCTTTTTCACCTCTGTTTTGAAGAATAATTGCTTATATTTATCTGATAGATGAGGTATTTACCAATATATAAGATTATTTTGCGCAGCCCTGCAATTACGGGGACAAGAGAAAGTCGAACCAGCTTGTGGCCTATGCCGTAGTCAATATGGAAATAGGCAACCGTGACTTACAATAATAACACCGGAATATTTTTTGTGGAAAAAGAGATTTAAAGCGTTTTTAATAACGACATAGAGATAGTTTTTTACTCTCTTTAAAGTCGTTTTTCCAACTTTTCCTTATCTTTGGCGTTTAACAAACCGTTTTTAATCATACAACAACGAAAAACAACCGATCATGAATCAAGAGTTATCAATGAATGCCAATAAATTAGTGGCATTTCTCCAGAAGCCGACTTCTGAATTTACCAAAGCCGACATCATTTCATTTATCCAACAAAACGACATCCGTATGGTCAACTTCATGTATCCTGCGGGAGATGGTCGTCTGAAAACTTTGAATTTTGTCATTAACAATCAAGCTTATCTGGAAGCTATCCTTACCTGTGGAGAACGGGTGGACGGTTCCAGCCTTTTCTCTTTTATCGAAGCGGGAAGTAGTGATCTTTATGTTATTCCTCGGTTTCGTACAGCATTTGTTGATCCGTTTGCTGAAATACCTACGCTGTCTATCCTTTGTTCTTTCTTCAATAAGGATGGAGAACCGTTGGGAAGTTCACCGGAATATACGCTTCATAAAGCGAGCAAAGCATTTACGGACGTGACGGGAATGGAGTTTCAGGCAATGGGAGAGTTAGAATATTATGTGATAGCACCGGATACGGGTATGTTTGAGGCAACCGATCAACGTGGTTATCATGAATCGGGACCTTATGCCAAATTTAATGAGTTCCGTACACAATGTATGTCTTATATCTCACAAACTGGCGGGCAAATTAAGTATGGACACTCTGAAGTAGGCAACTTTACTTTGGAAGGCTATATCTATGAGCAGAATGAAATAGAGTTTTTGCCGGTTCCTGTCGAACAGGCCGCCGACCAATTGATGATTGCCAAATGGGTAATTCGTAACTTAGGATTCAAATATGGATATAATGTTACGTTCGCTCCTAAGATAACAGCAGGTAAAGCGGGTTCCGGTCTGCATGTCCATATGCGTATCATGCAGGACGGAAAGAATCAGATGTTAAAAGACGGAATTTTGTCGGAAACAGCCCGGAAGGCTATTGCTGGAATGATGGAGCTTGCGCCTTCAATCACAGCCTTCGGAAATACAAATCCTACTTCATACTTCCGTCTTGTTCCGCACCAGGAAGCACCAACGAATGTTTGCTGGGGCGACCGCAACCGTTCTGTATTGGTACGTGTACCTTTGGGATGGGCTGCCAAGAAGGATATGTGTACATTAGCGAATCCGTTAGAAACGGAAAGTTATTTTGATACCACCCAAAAGCAGACTGTGGAAATGCGTTCACCGGACGGTTCGGCAGATTTATATCAACTGCTTGCCGGACTGGCTGTAGCCTGCCGTCATGGTTTTGAAATAGAAAATGCTTTGGAACTGGCTGAAAAGACGTATGTGAATGTAAATATTCACCAGAAAGAAAACGAAGATAAGCTGAAAGTATTGGCTCAATTACCGGATAGCTGTGTTGCGTCCGCCGATTGTCTGGAACAGCAACGGGCTATTTTCGAACAATACAATGTATTTAGTTCGGCAATGATTGACGGCATCATCCGTAAACTTCGCAATTATGAGGATAAGACACTACGTGCAGATCTGGACGGAAAACCGCAGGAAATGCTTGATTTGGTTCATAAATATTTCCATTGCGGATAATGTAGTAACTGATAATATGAGTAAAAGCCTGTCTTCTCAAAGCAAGATAGGCTTTTATTTTCCCCAATTGCACTCCTCACTTCCACATAATTCTACACTAATTCCACAATCAGATAGAACCCGCCTACTTTTTATTCGTCTGATTTTTAACGATATATGTAAAAAGCTGATATTTGGTATCCGTTTTGCAATATGATAAGTGTAGCGATAATAAATAATGGTTTTTATAATTCACACTTAAAAAATTACGATTATGAAAAAGGTATTAGTAGCAGTAGCATTAGTAATGGGATTAGGTAGTTCTGTAGCATTTGCACAGGAAGTAATCAACACTACATCTGTAGAAATGCAGGCGCAAGTTCCACAGGATGAGTTTACTAAGATTGATGTAAAAGAGTTACCGGAAGCAGTGGCACAGGCTGTTGCCAAGAACTATGAAGGTGCTACAATCAAAGAAGCTTATGTAGCGGAAAAAGAGAGCGGTAAGGTTTATAAAGTAATTCTTACTACTAAAGATTCGCAGGAAGTAACAGTCCTGATGAATGAAAAGGGTGAAGAAGTGAAAGAATAAAGCAAAACTTCGAATGTAGTATAAATAACTCATAAAAATTCTCGGTTCGTGATGAATCGGGAATTTTTTGTTTATCTCATTTTTTAGTAATAAACCAATTGATCTACGTTCATCATCGGATAGTTTTATTAGTAGTTATTATTCGAATTTCTTACGTATGTGACTAATCGTTTCCGGAGTAACTCGAAGGAAAGAGGCTACTTCTTTTAGAGTAATAAAATTCTGAAAATCAGGATAGCGTTTCACTAAATCTAAATACAGTTCGGTGGGAGTTTTACAATAAATGTCTAATAGACGCATATAGGTTTGTACAAAGAGCTCTTCTGCAAGAATCCGTTCTAAGTTTTGTGTCATTTCATTTGTAGAGAAGAAATTCCTCATATCTTCGGCAGAAGCATAGTAAATTCGAGCATCACTTGCAGCCTGGATGCTTACCATAGCTTTCTCTTTTTTCAAGCATGCCGGATAGTCACCTACATACTCTCCGGCAAAAGAATAACCGACAATATGCTCGTATCCTCTGTCGTCTGTACAGATATATCGAAATAACCCTTCTTCTATGTAAGCTCCATGTGTAGCCAAAGCTCCCTGCAGAGTGAAATATTCCTTTTTCTTCATTTCTTTACATTGCCCATGTGTCAAAAAGAAGTCTTTAAATGCGGAGAATTCCTCGCGTCCGGCATAGTGATTAAAATTTTTCATGTTTGGTTAGATTGTTTTCGTGCCTTAATAGGTGACGAATTTATGAAAAGAGTGACATTATACCTAATTGCGGATGATTTTAAAAGATTATTTAAACCGGACTTCCTTATTAGGCAGATATTTTTTCATTCCTTTAGATATGCTGTCTTATCACAACAGTTTATTTGTAGATTTCTACAGTACTCGTACTTTAAAATTCTTTTTTGAGGATATATCCGAAGAAAACGATCGATTTTGATTACTTGATAGAAGGGAAAGAGGAATATGAACGTTAAGTATTGACCTAATTTCATAAAAAAGATGTTTTATGAAAAGAAAAAGAGAGGAATGTAGTGCAATATCGCCAAATAATGCTTTCCTTTGCAACCAACAACAATAATAAGGTTTATTACGATTTGATTATTTTACGTGAATCTTCTCATTTATTTGAGTATATCCATTTCTAATTAAGATTTTCCAATAACTTTCTTATTGAATTATTAATTTTTTATATTTGTATTTTATGAATTTGTACATTGGAAATCTTAGCTATAATGTTAAGGAATCAGACTTGAGAAATGTAATGGAAGAGTATGGAACAGTTGCTTCAGTAAAGTTAATCACAGACCGTGAAACTAGAAGATCAAAAGGATTCGCATTTGTTGAAATGCCGGATGATGCAGAAGCTAATAATGTTATCAAACAGTTGAATGGCGCAGAATACGTAGGTCGTTCAATGGTAGTGAAAGAAGCTTTGCCGAAGAACTAAAACTAAATAATAGTGATAGAAAAAGGGCGTGTCAGGAAACTAACACGCCCTTCTTTCTGTTAATCTCCGTTGTTGTTTTCTTCATCATCCACCATGTTATTGAGTTCCAGTTCCAAATCTACCAGTTCTTGTTCCCGTAATTTCAGAATATCTCTCGTTGTATCTTTTGCTGCTTTTAATAATGCAGGAATGTCCGACGGCTCCTGTGCAACCTGAATACCGGCTGCCTCTAATGCTTCTATCTTTTCTTTAGCCGAACCGGAAGTTCCGGAGATAATAGCTCCTGCATGCCCCATTTGTTTTCCCAAAGGAGCAGATTGCCCTGCGATGAATGCTACAACGGGTTTAGTTACATGGTTACGAATATATTCGGCAGCCTGTTCTTCCGCATTTCCGCCAATCTCACCGATTAAAACAATAGCTTCGGTTTCGGTGTCATTCTGGAACATTTCTAACAGTTCACGGAAATGAAGCCCTACTACGGGGTCGCCGCCGATACCAATAGCTGTGGATTGTCCCATGCCATTAGCGGTTAAGTGATATACAATTTCATACGTAAGTGTACCGCTACGGCTAATGACACCCACGTTTCCTTTCTGAAAAACTTGTCCCGGGAGGATACCGACCATACTTTTTCCCGGAGAAATCAATCCCGGACAGTTAGGACCAACCAGTATTGCCCCCTTTTGTTTAATGAATTGATGCGCTTTGATGACATCCAGTGTAGGGATACCTTCCGCGATACAGACAATTAACTGGATACCGGCATCTGCCGCCTCCATGATAGCATCTGCTGCAAAACGTGCCGGAACAAAGATAATAGAAGTGTTAGCCTGTGTCTGTTCCACAGCTTCATACATGGTGTTAAACACTGGGATACCGTTTGCATCACTTCCCCCTTTACCGGGAGAAGTACCTCCTACAACGTTGGTTCCATATTCCTTCATCTTCCTGGCATGAAAGAGCCCGTCCCGACCAGTAATTCCTTGTACAATCAAACGGGTGGATTTATCTATTAATATACTCATAATTGTTTTTTACTTTTTATTGATATTGTTACGCATTATGATTTTATAGCCATTAACGCTGCTTCCTGCATAGTTGTTGCTATCTGAAAACGGCTATGATTTCGTAGAAGATCGCGGCCGATATTTTCATTTGTTCCTGTTAGCCGGACAATGATGGGTATTTCACTCTTTATCTGCTCGAATGACTGAATAAGCCCGATTGCCACATCGTCACAACGGGTAATCCCTCCGAAAATATTGATCAGAACAACTTTTACTTTTTCATCTTGTAATAGAAGCTTCATGGCTTCCACTACTTTTATGGGGTTGGAACTACCGCCAATATCAAGAAAGTTGGCAGGATTACCTCCATAAATCTTAATCATATCCATTGTTGCCATAGCGAGTCCGGCACCATTCACCATGCAACCTATATTACCGTCCATGCGAACATAACTGAAACCTCTTTCTTTGGCGTCGGCTTCTACCTTTTCTTCCTCTGTCGGGTCGAATAAAGCATGTATTTCAGGATGCCGACATAGGGCGTTGTCATCGAAAACAATTTTGGCATCAATAGCTATTAACATACCTTTTGTTGTTAGCGCTAACGGATTGATCTCAACCAGAGAGGCATCATTCTCCATGAAGATTTTATAAAGTGCTTGCAGGATGACAGCCATTTTACTTGCTTGTTCCGTTTTTGGAAAAAGTGAAAAGGCGAAATGACGTGCCAAATAATCTGGAATGCCAATGAAAGGATTGATTGAATACCGAATAATTTTCTCCGGTGTCTGACGAGCCACTTGTTCAATATCCATACCACCGGATGCACTCATCATTAGAATAACGGAACGTGTATTTCGGTCGATAGTGAAACTGACATAATATTCGGCGGTAATATCAACTGCTTCGCTAACCAATATCTGATTGACGGGAAGGCCTTTAATACTCATTCCGAGTATATTTTTAGCTTCCTGATAAGCATCTTCCGTGTTGTTTACCAGTTTGACGCCTCCGGCCTTTCCCCGGCCTCCGGTCAATACCTGTGCCTTAATGACAACTCTATCTGCACCTACACTCCGATATGCAGCTACAACGCCTGCAGCAGTACGGCATAAAGTGTGCCTCTCAACAGGTATTCCATACTTAGAGAAAATCTCTTTCGCTTGATATTCATGTATTTTCATGGCTCACAAATTTGAGTAAATGATTCCTGCTAATAAAACAGAAACAAGATACGGAAAGTTTACGAAAAAGAAATCTACCTGAATGTTTTAGAGCATATCACTCTCTTTTTGGTATGAAGATTCGGAATAAAAAAAGCGTGTTGGCAATTCTGCCAACACGCTGTAAACTGATAAATACAGTATTTCTTGATTTTATACAATGCCATGAGCACTAACAGTACCGTCAATTTTCTTAATCAGACCTTGCAATACTGCACCTGGTCCACATTCTGTGAAGTCAGTAGCACCGTCGGCAATCATATTTTTAACAGATTGAGTCCAACGTACAGAAGCTGTCAACTGAGCAACCAGATTCTTTTTGATTTCAACAGGGTCAGTATGAGGAAGTGCGTCTACATTCTGATATACCGGGCATTTAGGAGTATGGATTTCTGTTGCATTGATAGCAGCTTCCAATTCTACTTTTGCAGGATCCATTAACGGAGAGTGGAAAGCACCACCAACTTTCAATGGGAGAGCTCGTTTTGCTCCGGCAGCTTTCATTAGTTCGCAAGCCTTCTCGATGCCCGGTACGGAACCGGAGATAACGATTTGTCCCGGACAGTTGTAGTTAGCCGGTACACAAACTTCACCTTCAGCATTTACGGTAGTACAGATTTCTTCCACCTTTTCATCCGGCAATGCGATGATAGCAGCCATTGTAGAAGGAGTCGCTTCACAGGCTTTCTGCATAGCCATTGCACGTGCATAAACAAGTTTCAGACCGTCTTCAAAGCTCAAAGCTCCGGCAGCAACCAATGCGGAAAATTCACCGAGTGAATGTCCTGCTGTCATTTCCGGTTTGAAATCATCCCCCATACAAAGAGCGGAGATTACCGAGTGAAGGAATACGGCAGGTTGAGTAACCTTCGTTTGACGAAGATCCTCGTCCGTACCATTGAACATGATATCTGTAATGCGATATCCAAGAATATCATTTGCTTTTTCAAATAATTCTTTAGCTAAAGCTGAATTTTCATACAGGTCTTTACCCATTCCTACGAATTGAGCACCTTGACCGGGAAAAACGAATGCTTTCATATCTTTATTATTTAATTGATTTTTAATTGCGGGTGCAAAGTTACGGATTTTTATGATACGACCGCACAAAATGTACATATTTGTGCAACCGAATCCGGGAAATGCCATAACGGACCATTGCCATGTCCGATGTGCAAATCCTTGCCTGCAATGATAGCCTGAGTGATATATGATTTGGCATGTTGGATAGATTCCCGTAAAGGATAGCCTTTTGCCAGGTTGGTCGCAATAGCGGAGGAGAGGGTACAGCCTGTTCCGTGCAAATTGTTACTTTCTATCTTTTTCTCCTCATATATATGGAAGATCGATTCTGACGTATGTAAGAGGTCGCACATTCTGTCACCCTCCAAATGCCCCCCTTTTATTAATACACTTGTCTGATACTCATCCACCAACCTTTTGGCCGCTTCCTGCATTTCATGTATGTTATGAATGCTTTTATCTGTCAGAACACTTGCTTCGTCAAGATTGGGAGTAATTAAAGTGACGAGTGGGAGCAGTTCTCTTTTAATTTCTTCTATAGTTTCGTCCGACATTAGTTTTCGTCCGCTGGTAGACACCATGACCGGATCATAAACAATATATTCCGGTATATATTTTCGCAGGCAGTCTACAATGGTACGAACGATCTGAATGTCACTAACCATACCTATCTTGATTGCAACCGGTCGCAAATCATCCATAACAGCTTCTATCTGCCCACGGACAATCTCAGGCAGCACTGATTGTACAGCGTGTACCCCTAATGTATTTTGTACGGTAACTGCGGTGATGACTGACGCTGCATAGCCTCCCAAAGCCGAGATTGTTTTGATATCCGCCTGAATACCTGCTCCTCCCGAACAATCGGAACCAGCAATGGATAAAATGACTGGATGACGTTCCATTTTGGATTTTTTAATAGTTACGATACAAAGATAGAATAAAAAACGATAAGGTACAAAATGACATATCGTTTAAAGTACAATAAGTATCCCTATCTGAATTTATTCTATAGATCATGAAAAGTACTGAAAATAAAGCATCAATCTGGTTTTTGTACTTTATACAATTACTCTTCCTGGAAAAGACTAAAATACATATTGTAATTCATAAGATAACACTAAGTATTGATATTGTAAAATATATGATATGTATTTATGTGATAAACAATGTTTTATAGCATATTAATTATTTTTGTTTAAGCGAATATTAGCCTCTATATTTGCGCCATATTAAAAAAACGGATATGCAGAATATACAGAAAAATACACCTTTGGCCAACAATCATATATCAGTAGATTGTGTAGTGATTGGTTTTGACGGCGAACAACTGAAAGTGTTGCTTGTGAAACGTGCAGGTGAAGATAATGGAGAAGTATATCACGATATGAAACTTCCCGGAAGTCTTATTTATATGGATGAGGATCTGGACGAGGCTGCACAGCGCGTATTATATGAATTGACAGGACTTAAAAATGTAAACCTGATGCAGTTTAAAGCATTCGGTTCCAAAAACAGAACGAGTAATCCGAAAGATGTTCGCTGGTTGGAACGGGCAATGCAGTCAAGGGTAGAGCGTATTGTGACTATTGCATATTTGTCAATGGTTAAGATAGATAGAACTTTGGATAAGAATCTGGACGAGCATCAGGCTTGTTGGATTGCTCTGAAAGAAGTAAAGACATTGGCGTTCGATCATAATCTGATTATTAAGGAAGCAATGACATACATCCGTCAGTTTGTGGAATTTAACCCTTCAATGTTGTTCGAACTACTTTCGCGTAAGTTTACAGCTGCGCAATTGAGAACTCTTTTTGAACTAGTATATGACAAAGTTGTAGATGTGCGTAACTTCCATAAAAAAATAGCAATGATGGAATATGTGGTTCCTTTGGAAGAAAAGCAACAAGGAGTAGCCCATCGTGCCGCACGCTATTATAAGTTCGATAAGAAGATATACAATAAGGTGAGACGGTGATATATGCCGGGTGTTTGGTAAATCTAAGTAATAAAATTGAAAATCGTTAAATCGTAAATAAAATCATGTTTTTATTAGGTTATGACATAGGTAGCTCGTCTGTAAAAGCGAGCTTGGTAAATGCTGAAACTGGTAAATGTGTATCATCGGCATTCTTTCCGAAAACAGAGGCAAAAATTATTGCAGTGAATCCCGGTTGGGCGGAACAAGATCCGGAAAGCTGGTGGGAGAACTTAAAGTTGTCTACACAAGCCATTATGAATGAATCCGGAGTCAGTGCGGCTGAGATTAAGGCAATTGGTATCTCTTATCAGATGCATGGTCTGGTATGTGTAGACAAAGACCAACAAGTATTGCGTCCTGCTATTATCTGGTGTGATTCGCGTGCTGTGCCTTGTGGTCAGAAGGCATTTGAAACTATCGGAGAAGAAAAATGTCTTTCTCATCTCCTAAACTCACCGGGAAACTTTACCGCTTCCAAATTGGCTTGGATTAAACAGAATGAACCGGCTATCTATGAGCAGATTTACAAAATAATGCTGCCAGGTGATTATATTGCCATGAAATTGAGCGGAGAAATCTGTACAACTGTTTCCGGACTTTCGGAAGGTATGTTCTGGGACTTCAAAAACAATCGTATAGCCGATTTCTTGATGGATTATTATGGATTCAATTCGTCATTGATTGCCGATATTAAACCAACTTTTGCCGAGCAAGGATGTGTAAATGCAATAGCAGCCAAAGAATTGGGATTAAAAGAAGGAACCCCCATTACTTATCGTGCCGGTGACCAGCCGAATAATGCTCTTTCTCTGAATGTGTTCAATCCGGGTGAAATTGCTTCTACAGCAGGCACATCAGGAGTTGTTTATGGAGTGAATGGGGAAGTGAATTATGATCCGCAGTCACGTGTCAACACTTTTGCGCACGTGAATCATTCGAAAGAGCAGATCCGCTTGGGAGTATTGCTTTGTATCAACGGCACAGGTATCCTTAACTCATGGGTAAAACGTACTATTGCACCTGAAGGAATATCATATAATAAAATGAACGTGCTGGCTTCCAAAGCTCCGATAGGTAGCGCAGGAATCAGCATTCTTCCCTTCGGTAATGGTGCCGAACGTATGCTGAATAATAAGGAGATAGGCTGTAGTATCCGTGGAATAGATTTTAATACTCATGGCAAACATCATATTATTCGTGCAGCCCAGGAAGGTATTGTGTTTTCTTTTAAATATGGTATAGATATTATGGAACAAATGGGTATTCCGGTAAAGATGATTCATGCCGGACACGCAAATATGTTCCTGAGTTCTATCTTCCGTGACACTTTGGCAGGAGTGACGGGGGCTACAATCGAACTTTATGACACGGATGGCTCTGTCGGTGCTGCCAAAGGCGCAGGTATCGGTGCAGGTATCTACAAGGATAATAATGAGGCTTTTGCAACACTTGAAAAGCTAAATATTATCGAACCTAATGTGGCTAAACACCAAGAATATGCAGATGCATACGCCAAATGGAAATATCGTCTAGAAAAATCAATGGTCGATAAAATTTCTATTTTCAACTCAGATAACAAGTAACAATATAAATAATCATTTAAAATGTAAAGAATTATGGCAACAAAAGAATTTTTCCCGGGAATTGAAAAGATTAAATTCGAAGGTAAAGATAGTAAAAACCCTATGGCATTCCGTTATTACGATGCTGAAAAAGTAATCAACGGCAAGAAGATGAAAGATTGGTTGAAGTTCTCTATGGCATGGTGGCATACATTATGCGCTGAAGGTGGCGACCAATTCGGTAGTGGAACAAAACTGTTCCCTTGGAACGGTAATACAGATGCTATACAGGCTGCAAAAGATAAAATGGATGCAGGTTTTGAATTCATGCAGAAAATGGGTATTGAATACTATTGTTTTCACGATGTAGACTTGGTTTCAGAAGGTGCTAGCATTGAAGAATATGAAACTAACTTAAAAGAAATCGTAGCATACGCAAAACAGAAACAAGCAGAAACAGGTATCAAACTGTTATGGGGTACTGCCAACGTATTCGGCCATGCCCGTTATATGAATGGTGCTGCAACAAATCCTGATTTTGACGTAGTGGCCCGTGCTGCTGTACAAATCAAGAATGCAATTGACGCAACTATCGAATTGGGCGGTCAGAACTATGTGTTTTGGGGTGGTCGTGAAGGTTATATGTCTCTTTTAAATACAGATCAAAAACGTGAAAAAGAACACCTTGCACAGATGTTGACTATTGCTCGTGATTATGCTCGTGCCCGTGGTTTTAAAGGTACTTTCCTGATTGAACCGAAACCTATGGAACCGACTAAGCATCAGTATGATGTAGATACGGAAACTGTGATCGGCTTCCTGAAAGCTCATGGTTTGGATAAAGATTTCAAAGTTAACATCGAAGTAAACCATGCTACTTTGGCTGGCCACACTTTCGAACATGAGTTGGCAGTAGCAGTGGATAACGGTATGTTAGGTTCTATCGACGCTAACCGTGGCGACTATCAGAATGGTTGGGATACAGACCAATTCCCGATTGACAACTATGAACTGACTCAGGCGATGATGCAAATCATCCGTAATGGCGGTTTGGGTAATGGCGGAACTAATTTCGATGCCAAAACTCGCCGTAATTCTACTGATTTGGAAGACATTTTTATTGCTCACATTGCAGGTATGGACGCTATGGCTCGTGCATTGGAAAGTGCGGCAGCTCTGCTGAACGAATCTCCATACAAGAAAATGTTGTCTGATCGTTATGCTTCATTCGACGGTGGTAAAGGTAAAGAATTTGAGGAAGGTAAATTATCTTTGGAAGATGTAGTTGCTTATGCTAAAGCGAACGGTGAACCAAAGCAGACTAGCGGCAAACAAGAACTTTACGAAGCAATTCTGAATATGTACTGCTAATAGAGAATCAAATATAAGGCGATAGAGGTAGAGCTTTATCGCCTTACTATTATCTAATCCAACTACTACACACTACTTATCTACTTATACACCATGATTAATACAACGAACGAAGGTAGTAAACTCTACCTATATTCGATAACTTCTGTTGCTATCCTGGGAGGATTGCTTTTCGGTTATGATACAGCAGTTATTTCCGGTGCAGAGAAGGGTCTGGAAGCATTCTTCCTTTCCGCTTCCGATTTTCAATATAATAAAGTAATGCATGGAATCACTTCATCCAGTGCATTGACAGGCTGCGTACTTGGTGGGGCGTTCTCCGGTATATTCGCTTCCCGTCTAGGGCGTCGTAACTCCCTGAGACTTGCTGCCGTACTCTTTTTCCTTTCAGCATTAGGTTCCTATTATCCGGAATTTCTGTTTTTCGAATATGGAAAACCGAATATGGATTTGCTGGTTACATTTAACTTATATCGTGTTTTAGGTGGTATCGGTGTCGGGCTTGCGTCTGCTGTTTGTCCGATGTATATCGCAGAAATAGCTCCTTCCAACATTCGCGGAACACTTGTTTCGTGCAACCAGTTTGCCATTATTTTCGGTATGTTGGTTGTATACTTTGTGAATTACCTGATTATGGGCGATCACCAAAATCCTATTATTCTGAAAGATGCTGCCGGAGTTTTATCAGTTAGCTCAGAATCTGATATGTGGACTGTATTTGAAGGCTGGCGTTTTATGTTCGGCTCGGAAGCTTTTCCGGCTGCATTCTTTGGTCTATTATTGTTCTTTGTCCCAAAAACTCCTCGCTATTTGGTATTGGTACAACAAGATGAAAAAGCTTATTCAATTCTGGAAAAGATCAATGGTAAGACAAAAGCACAAGAAATTCTTAACGATATTAAAGCTACTGCTCACGAAAAAACAGAAAAACTCTTTACTTATGGAGTGGCAGTAATTGTTATCGGTATTCTGCTTTCCGTATTCCAACAGGCTATCGGCATCAATGCAGTGCTTTACTATGCTCCTCGTATTTTTGAAAATGCAGGTGCAGAAGGAGGTGGCATGATGCAAACGGTTATTATGGGTGTTGTGAATATTATCTTTACACTGGTTGCAATCTTTACAGTAGATCGCTTCGGGCGCAAACCTCTGTTGATAATCGGTTCTATCGGTATGGCCGTAGGTGCATTTGCAGTAGCGATGTGTGATAGCATGGCAATAAAAGGAATTCTTCCGGTACTTTCGGTTATCGTATATGCCGCCTTCTTTATGATGTCATGGGGCCCGATTTGCTGGGTATTGATTTCGGAAATCTTCCCGAACACAATTCGTGGTAAAGCGGTGGCAATCGCTGTGGCTTTCCAATGGATATTCAATTATATTGTATCTTCTACTTTCCCGGCATTGTACGATTTCAGCCCGATGTTTGCGTATAGTCTTTATGGAATTATCTGTGTAGCGGCTGCTATTTTCGTTTGGCGTTGGGTGCCCGAAACGAAAGGTAAGACATTGGAGGATATGAGCAAACTATGGAAGAAGAATAAATAAATCAGATAATATCTCTTGTGGAAAATCCGTAAATCAGCAGATATAGGAATCTGTGATTTACGGATTTTTATTTTCTTATCTTTGGAGAACAATATATGAGGATAAGCTGTACCTTTGCACTGTCTTTATATAAAAACACGTATTGTTATGGAACAACATCCGATTAAAATTAATAAAGTGCAGATACGTAATCTTCAAATAGAAGATTACGCACAATTATCCCAATCGTTTACTCGTGTTTATTCTGACGGTAGCGATGTGTTCTGGACCCATAAACAGATTCAGAAATTAATCAATATTTTTCCGGAAGGACAGATTGTTACAGTGGTTGACGACAAAATTGTAGGTTGCGCTCTTTCTATTATTGTTGATTATGATAAGGTGAAGAATGACCATACGTATGCACAAGTCACGGGTAAGGAAACATTTAATACGCATAATCCTGAGGGGAATATTCTGTATGGCATAGAGGTATTTATTCACCCCGGATATCGCGGATTGCGTCTGGCGCGACGTATGTATGAATATCGCAAAGAACTATGCGAAACATTGAACCTGAAAGCCATTATGTTCGGCGGCCGTATTCCGAATTATCATAAATATGCTGACAAGATGCGTCCAAAAGAATATATCGAACGGGTACGTCAACGTGATATTTACGATCCGGTGCTTACGTTCCAATTATCAAATGATTTCCATGTCCGCAAGGTAATGACTAATTATTTGCCGAATGATGAGGAGTCTAAACATTATGCCTGTTTGTTACAGTGGGATAATATCTATTATCAACCTCCTACACAAGAATATATCAATCCAAAAACTACTGTTCGCGTAGGTTTGGTACAATGGCAGATGCGTAGTTATAAAACACTGGATGATCTGTTCGAACAGGTAGAATTTTTTGTAGATGCAGTATCAGACTATAAAAGTGATTTTGTTCTTTTCCCGGAATACTTTAATGCGCCTTTAATGTCGAAGTATAATGATAAAGGAGAATCGCAGGCTATTCGCGGATTGGCAAAATATACCGATGAGATTCGTGATCGGTTTATAAATCTGGCTATTAGCTATAATATAAACATTATTACCGGTAGTATGCCCTATGTGAAAGAAGACGGGCTGCTTTATAATGTAGGATTCCTTTGCCGTCGCGACGGAACATACGAAATGTATGAAAAAATGCACGTCACTCCGGATGAAATCAAGAGTTGGGGGTTGAGTGGGGGAAAATTACTACAAACCTTTGATACAGATTGTGCTAAGATTGGTGTTTTGATTTGCTATGATGTAGAGTTTCCGGAACTCTCCCGGCTAATGGCAGATCAAGGAATGCAGATATTGTTTGTACCTTTCCTGACGGATACACAAAATGCCTATTCCCGCGTTCGTGTCTGTGCTCAGGCGCGTGCGATCGAAAATGAATGTTTTGTTGTCATTGCAGGCAGCGTGGGAAATCTCCCCCGCGTACACAATATGGATATTCAGTATGCCCAATCGGGTGTATTTACTCCGTGTGATTTTGCTTTTCCGACAGACGGAAAACGAGCGGAAGCGACTCCGAATACAGAAATGATATTGGTTTCGGATGTCGATCTGGATTTATTGAGTGCGTTACATACATACGGTAGTGTACGCAATTTGAAAGATCGTAGAAATGATGTCTATGAAGTGAAATTAAAAAAATAAAATAGTGACGTTATCCCGTTAAAATAGCGTCACCATATATCTCGAATAGCGTCACTATGTGTTTAGGATAGTGACGCTATATTTTTATTTAGAAGAAGTACCGCTTTCCAGTATGCTAACGATAGAAAATAGTGTGAAGCAGATAGCCCCTAATCCTACTAGAACACGTGCCGGAATGAAATAATCTGCATGTACGGTAGCGAGTTCGAATACGAAAGCAGCCAGGAATAAACAAGTCAATGCTGTTAATACCGGAATCATAGGGATGCGGTTGGCTAGTTTAAATTCCCGTCTCCATATCTTTGCCAACAGAATTACTTTACTGGAAATACTATAACATACAAGACCCAGTCCAAGCATGATATATCCGGTGGTACCGTTTGCACTCCCCGAATCTGCCAAAATAACGAATAATCCCCATACAAAAGAAATAGATCCCATTAATAAAACTAGTTTCGGCCATTTATTCCGTTCTTTTTCCGAATAATCATTTCGCACCTGACGAGCAATAGTAGCCACCAATGCTATGAGACTGGTACAAATACAAGCAAGCCCTACCATTACGTGTCCTGCGACAAAATAAGCAGGATGAGAGTGGCTGTTGCCTAATAAAACGAATGCCCATACCCATGCAATAATAGATATGACGATTGCAAGAATGATCATTGCTCGTCTCTGACCCACAGAAAACGCTCCTTGTGGGACCTCATTTCCTGTTGCTTTAGAGTTTTCCGGAATCAAAGAGAATCGGGTAGAAGAGGTAGCGGCAGTAGCTACGCAAGCCGTGATAAATCCTACACCGGTTATTACATGACCTGCGACAAAGGCGGAAGGAGAGGTCGCATTACTGAAAATACAGATACCACTAATAACAGTGATTAGAGCTGCCAAATATCCTACAATAGGTAAAATGTATTTTGTTGTTTCATTATAGGTATGTATGATTTGCCGGATAATAGTGGCAGCTGTACAAAACAGTGCAATACATATCATACCAAGTGAAAACACGACAGGACCTGCTACGACCCGGTTTCCTGCATCTCCATAACCATAAATAAACGCTCCGTATCCGAAGCAAAAGAGTGCCATCGCCAAAGGGATTGCTCTGAATAAAATACTGATACCGTAATTCATAATTGAGTGCTTTTTTATTTCCCACTAAAACAAGGAGATTTCCGTTTTGTTTAGGCCGACAGCTATTTATAATCGTTAACTTCACATGATTCCGATTAAAAGTCTTAGCTTTTTGCTCAACTAAACAAATGTTTTTGTAAATTTGCACCCTTAAAAATGGGGATACCCCTCAAATTGTAAATTGTAAATAGTAAAATCGTAGATACAGCTATGGGTAAGAGATTTACTGAATATTCGCAGTTTGACCTTTCGCAGGTGAACAAAGATGTACTGAAGAAGTGGGACGAAAACAAAGTTTTCGCCAAGAGTATGACAGAACGTGATGGCTGTCCTTCGTTTGTATTTTTCGAAGGACCTCCCTCGGCTAATGGAATGCCGGGTATTCACCATGTAATGGCTCGTACCATTAAAGACATTTTCTGCCGTTACAAAACAATGAAAGGTTATCAGGTGAAGCGTAAAGCCGGTTGGGATACGCACGGACTGCCTGTGGAACTTAGTGTGGAAAAAGCATTAGGCATCACAAAAGAGGATATTGGTAAGAAAATCTCTGTGGCCGACTACAATGCAGCTTGTCGTAAAGACGTAATGAAATACACCAAAGAATGGGAAGATTTGACGCATCAAATGGGGTATTGGGTGGATATGAAACATCCATATATCACGTATGATAATCGTTATATCGAAACATTGTGGTGGTTGCTGAAGCAGTTGTACAAAAAAGGACTGTTATATAAAGGATATACTATCCAGCCATATTCTCCGGCTGCCGGAACAGGATTAAGTTCGCACGAATTGAATCAGCCGGGTTGTTATCGTGACGTAAAAGATACGACAGTGGTTGCTCAGTTTAAGATGAAGAATCCTAAACCGGAAATGACAGAGTGGGGAACTCCCTATTTTATAGCATGGACAACTACTCCTTGGACATTGCCTTCAAATACAGCACTTTGTGTAGGACCGAAAATTGATTATGTTGCTGTGCAATCCTATAACGCTTATACCGGAGAACCTATCACGGTTGTTTTGGCAAAGGCTTTGTTGAATGCTCTTTTCAACCCCAAAGCTGCTGACTTGAAATTGGAAGATTATAAGGCAGGAGATAAACTGGTTCCATTTAAAGTAATCGCCGAATACAAAGGTACTGACCTTATTGGCATGGAATATGAGCAACTGATTCCGTGGGTAAAACCGGTTGAAGTGTCAGAAGACGGTGATTGGAAGGCTAGTAATAAGGCATTCCGTGTAATTCCGGGCGACTATGTAACTACAGAAGATGGTACGGGAATTGTCCATATCGCACCGACATTTGGTGCAGACGACGCAAACGTGGCACGTGCTGCGGGAATACCGTCGCTTTTTATGATTAATAAGAGAGGCGAAACTCGTCCAATGGTAGACCTGACTGGTAAATTCTACCTGTTGAATGAACTGGACGAGAATTTTGTAAAAGAATGTGTGGATGTAGAAAAATACAAGGAATATCAAGGTGCATGGGTGAAAAACGCCTACAATCCTGTGTTTATGATAGACGGAAAATATGATGAGAAAGCTGCCCAAGCCGCCGAATCTCTGGATATTGTTCTGGCTATGATGATGAAAGCAAACAATCAGGCATTCAAAATAGAAAAGCATGTCCACAACTATCCGCACTGCTGGCGTACAGATAAGCCGGTACTTTATTATCCGTTGGATAGCTGGTTTATCCGTTCTACAGCTTGCAAAGAGCGTATGATGGAACTGAACAAGACTATCAACTGGAAACCGGAATCTACCGGAACGGGACGTTTTGGAAAATGGCTGGAAAATCTGAATGACTGGAACCTGAGCCGTTCACGTTATTGGGGTACTCCGCTACCTATCTGGCGTACGGAAGACGGTACAGGTGAATTGTGTATCGAGTCAGTAGAAGAATTATACAATGAAATAGAAAAATCGGTAGCTGCCGGATTTATGAAGTCCAATCCTTACAAAGATAGAGGTTTTGTACCCGGCGAATATACTGAAGAAAATTATGATAAGATTGACCTCCACCGTCCTTATGTAGATGATATTATATTAGTATCGAAAGACGGTCAGCCAATGAAACGTGAATCCGACTTGATCGACGTATGGTTCGACTCGGGTGCTATGCCTTATGCGCAGATTCATTACCCGTTCGAAAATAAAGAACTGTTGGATAGCCGTCAGGTATATCCGGCTGATTTTATCGCTGAAGGAGTAGACCAGACACGTGGTTGGTTCTTTACATTGCACGCTATTGCTACTATGGTATTTGATAGTGTATCCTATAAAGCGGTTATTTCTAATGGGCTGGTACTCGATAAGAATGGTAATAAAATGTCCAAACGCCTTAATAATGCTGTCGATCCGTTCACGACTATTGAAAAGTACGGTTCCGATCCGTTACGTTGGTACATGATTACCAATTCTTCTCCGTGGGATAATTTGAAGTTCGACGTAGAAGGAGTGGAAGAAGTTCGTCGTAAGTTCTTTGGTACTTTATATAATACTTACTCGTTCTTTGCACTTTATGCCAATGTAGACGGATTTGAGTATAAAGAAGCTGATGTGCCTATGGCAGAACGTCCGGAAATCGACCGTTGGATTTTGTCTGTACTGAATACGCTGATAAAAGAAGTAGATACTTGTTATAACGAATACGAACCGACTAAAGCAGGGCGTTTGATTTCCGACTTTGTCAACGATAATTTATCCAATTGGTATGTTCGCCTGAACCGTAAACGTTTCTGGGGAGGTGAATTTACACAAGATAAACTGTCTGCTTATCAGACATTATATACGTGTCTTGAAACGGTTGCTAAATTAATGGCCCCCATTTCTCCATTCTATGCAGATCGTCTGTATACGGATTTGATTACAGCAACAGGACGTGATAATGTAGTATCCGTACACTTGGCTGAATTCCCTAAATATCAGGAAGAAATGATAAATAAGGAATTGGAAACCCGTATGCAAATGGCACAGGACGTTACTTCTATGGTATTGGCATTACGTCGTAAAGTGAATATAAAAGTCCGTCAACCGCTACAATGTATCATGGTGCCGGTGCTGGACGAAGAGCAGAAAGCACATATCGAAGCTGTGAAAAGCCTGATAATGAACGAGGTGAATGTGAAAGAAATCAAGTTCGTAGACGGTGCGGCCGGTGTCTTGGTAAAGAAAGTGAAATGTGACTTTAAGAAACTGGGGCCGAAATTTGGAAAACAAATGAAAGCCGTAGCTGCTGCCGTTGCAGAAATGTCGCAGGAAGCAATCTCCGAACTGGAAAAGAATGGAAAATATACTTTGAACCTGAATGGAGAGGAAGCCGTTATCGAAGTCTCAGACGTGGAAATTATCAGTGAAGATATTCCGGGCTGGTTGGTTGCTAATGAAGGCAAGTTGACTGTGGCACTTGAAGTTACAGTTACCGAAGAGTTACGTCGTGAGGGTATTGCCCGTGAATTGGTAAATCGTATACAAAATATACGTAAATCAAGCGGTTTCGAGATTACAGATAAAATAAAAATAACAATCTCGAAAAATACACAAACAGATGATGCGGTAAATGAATATAATACTTATATTTGTAACCAGGTTTTAGGCACATCTCTTGAACTTGTTGATGAGGTGAAAGACGGTACAGAGCTTAGCTTTGACGATTTCTCACTGTTTGTGAATGTGATAAAAGACTAATACTATATTGATTAACCTTTTAAAATTGTAAGATTATGGCAGAAAAGACTAGATACTCAGATGCGGAACTTGAAGAATTCCGTGCCATTATTATGGAGAAACTGGAACTAGCACAACGTGACTATGAACAGTTGAAAAAGAGTTTGATGGGATTGGACGGTAATGATACTGATGATACATCTCCTACATATAAAGTGTTGGAAGAAGGAGCTAATACGCTTTCCAAAGAAGAAACAACCCGTTTGGCACAACGCCAACTGAAGTTTATTCAGGGATTGCAGGCAGCTTTAGTACGCATAGAGAATAAAACGTATGGCATTTGTCGCGAAACCGGAAAGCTGATTCCGGCAGAACGCCTGCGCGCTGTTCCTCATGCGACATTGAGCATTGAAGCTAAGAACAGTGGTAAAAAATAATAGATAGCTACACAAGCTACGGGTGACGAGCTACAAGTAGCTGCGCAATGTTGACGCACGGCACTTGTAGCTCGTTATGTTTAATTTATAATGAACGCATGAAGAAACTATTCACGAAGGGAACAATCGCTCTGATCGTTATCTTTTCCGTATTGATTATCGACCAGATCATTAAAATCTGGATTAAAACTCATATGTACTGGCACGAAAGCATACGTGTGACGGACTGGTTTTATATTTATTTCACCGAGAACAACGGAATGGCTTTCGGTATGGAGATTTTCGGGAAATTATTCCTGACTACTTTCCGTATTGTTGCAGTTGCATTAATCGGTTGGTATCTATATAAAATTGTAAAGAAAGGCTTCAAAACCGGATATATCGTTTGTGTGGCTCTGATTCTGACCGGTGCTTTAGGTAATATTATAGATAGTGTATTCTATGGAGTTATTTTCAATGAAAGCACTCATTCACAAATTGCGAGTTTCATGCCGGAGGGCGGAGGATATTCCACCTGGTTCTATGGTAAAGTAGTGGATATGTTTTATTTCCCGATTATAGATACAAACTGGCCTGCATGGCTGCCATTCGTAGGTGGAGAGCATTTTATATTTTTCAGCCCGATCTTTAATTTTGCAGATGCTGCCATTAGTTGTGGTATCATTGCTTTATTACTCTTTTATAGTAAATATCTGAATGAGTCATATCATTCATTGGATAAAGGCGATAAAAAGGAAGTTGAGAATCATGAAAAGTAAGCTTCGGTTTCATCTGTGTTTCATCTGCATGCTTGCGCTTGCGGTAGCGGGATGTAAAGTGAAAAGACCTAATGACGTAATCCCGGAATCGAAAATGGAGAGTTTGCTATATGATTATCATCTGGCAAAGTCCATGGGAGATAACCTGCCTTACAGTGAGAACTATAAAAAAGCGTTGTATATTGATGCTGTTTTTAAGAAGTATGGAACTACGCAGGCTGTATTCGACTCATCTATGGTTTGGTATACACGCAACACAGAAGTTTTATCGAAAATCTATGAGAAAGTAAAGAAACGCTTGAAAGACCAACAGGACGAAGTTAATCATTTAATAGCTTTGCGAGATAAGAAACCGAAAATGACAGAACCAGGTGATAGTCTTGATGTATGGCCTTGGTTGCGTATGATACGTTTGACCGGCGAGATGATGAATAACCGTTATTCGTTCGTATTGCCTACCGATACTAACTATAAAGACCGTGATACCTTGGTTTGGGAAGTGAATTATCGTTTTCTGGAGCCAATGCTTGCTGATTCTTTGAGAGCGGTAGCTATGGGTATGCAGGTTATCTACGAAAAAGATACGATAAATCATCTGAAGACTATAACCCGCCCGGGAGTTCAGCAAATACGTTTATATGCTGATACGCTGGAAGCTATGAAGGAAATTAGAGGTTTCATTTACTATCCGATGTTAGGCGAGCAGAAAGGGGGAACGCTATTAGCAGACCATTTCACTATGACTCGTTATCATTGCAAAGATACTCTCGCTTTTGCTGTTCGTGACTCCCTGAATAAGATAGAAGCTCTGAAAGCGGATTCTCTGAAAAAGATTTCGGAGGAAGAAGTGGTGGATTCCTTGCATAAAGTTGCCGAAGAACATAAAGAGGATGTCCAACGTTTGACGCCGGAAGAAATGAACCGTCGTCGTACAGGAACTCAACGTGAAAAGAAACCGGAACAGATCGAGGTGGAGCAACATATCCAGCAAGAGAGAATAGAACAAAGAAAGGAACGGCAAATGAATCAGCGCAGGCAACAACAGCAAAGACGTCAAACTCGTTAGTGATATGAAACGATTTGCATCTCATTATTTATTCATGCCTGATGTTGGTTTTATAAAACAGCAGGTAGTGGAAATAACCGATGAAGGAGTTGTTCGAGATACATTTCCACTAACGGAAGAAATAGAGTCGGTTGAATGGATGCCGGGAGTAATTGTTTTGCTTCCTGCTGACCAGCTTGAAGAAATAAAAAACACTGGGATGATTTTAAAAAATATCCCGGTGTTTCAAATTAATCCTTCCAATATTCTAAATCAATCTTCCCGGTGTTTTGAAGAGTCATTAAAAGAATTAAAAGAGAAGGGGGAAGTATTATTCCCTGTTTTATTTTATCCGTTTGATTTTATTTCCATGCAGCCTGTCGACGGAACTCGGCACAGATTACTGCGGTAGCTATGGCTACATTGAGTGACTCGGAGGTTTCTTTTCCTTGTGGATAATTGGGAATATAAAGTTTTCTATTTATTAAAGTTTCTACTTCTTTTCCTATTCCATTTCCTTCATTTCCCATTACGATCAAACCATTGGCGGTTAATGGCTGTTCATACATATTTTTCCCATTAAGGAAAGTTCCGAATACAGGTATATCTTCACCGAGTGAACGAATAAAATCAGGGAGAGAGGTATAATGTACTTTTACCCGCGCAATCCCCCCCATAGTGGCTTGTATGGTCTTGGGATTATAAACATCCACTGTGTTTTGCGAACAAATAATATGTTCAATGCCGAACCAATCAGCTAAACGAACAATAGTCCCCAAATTTCCGGGGTCCTGAACGTCGTCCAATGCCAGGCAAAGGGAATGGCGGGCAACCCCCGGGGTCAGAGTATATTGGGGCTGTTCAAAGACAGCAAGCACCTGCTGCGGAGTTTTCAGTAAACTGGCTCGTGAAAGATCTTCTTGAGAAACTTCTGCTATTTCATTTATACGAAGATCAGGATGTTCCTGAATCCAGGATGCGGTAGCTGCCAGAAAACAACAGGGGAAATGTCCGAGTAAATCGCCTACTAGTTTAGGACCTTCGGCTAGAAAAACTCGTTCTTCTTTACGTATTTTCTTTAGCTCAAGCGAATGAATATACTTTATTTTGTTTTTACTTAACGATACCATAAACTTTATTTTGTGACAAAGCTATAAAGATATTTCCAATCTATCCTTACTTTCCTCTCTTTTTCTTAATTTATTTTCCTCATCGGAAAATATAATTTATCTTTGTGAGCGCATTTTTTATGCTATCGATGTAAAACCGTATGAGGAAAAAATTTCTTTATTTGCTTGCTTCTGCCGCTATTTTGTCACTTGCTTCGTGCACATCCACAAAGTTTGTGCCGGAGGGTTCTTACCTGTTGGATGAAGTCAAGATTCGTACGGACCAGAAGAATATACGGCCTTCATCTTTACGAATGTATGTTCGTCAGAATCCTAATGCCAAATGGTTCAGCCTGATTAAAACACAGTTATATGTTTATAATCTTTCGGGACGTGATTCTACCAAATGGGGGAATAAATTTCTACGAAGGATAGGTGATGCTCCTGTGATATATAATGAAGAAGAAGCGCAACGTTCTGAAGAAGAAATCACAAAGGCTGTTCATAATATGGGATATATGGCAGCAACGGTAAAGCGTTCCACTAAAATAAAGAAGAAGAAAATAAAACTCTATTACGATGTAACAGCCGGAAAACCATACGTCGTTCAATCTATAAAATATGATATCAACGATCCTCAAATAGCTGCTCTTTTGAAACAAGATTCAGCAAAAAGTTTATTGAAGGAGAAGATGTATTTTGATGTAAACGTGTTGGATGCGGATAGGCAACGAATCACGGATAAATTACTCCGGAATGGTTACTATAAATTCAATAAGGATTATATAGGCTATACCGCAGATACGGTACGAAATACTTATAATGTAGATTTGACACAACACTTGCACCCATTTAAAACTCATGTCAGTGATTCGGCAAAGACACATCAACAATATTGGATTAACAAGATTAACTTTATTACGGATTATGATGTATTGCAGTCGTCGGCATTGAGCAGTGTGGAGATTAATGACTCTATTAATTATAAAGGGTATCCGATTTATTATAAAGATAAACTGTATTTGCGTCCTAAGGTGCTTACGGATAATCTTCGTTTTGCTCCCGGAGATTTGTATAATGAGCGCGATGTGCAGCAGACATATTCCAGTTTTGGACGCTTGCCGGCATTGAAATATACCAATATCCGTTTTGTGGAAACGCAGATTGGAGATTCGACAAAGCTTGACTGCTATGTGATGCTGACTAAAAGTAAGCATAAATCTATAGCTTTTGAGGTAGAAGGGACCAACTCTGCCGGTGACTTGGGAGCAGCAGCTTCTGTTTCTTTCCAAAATCGGAATCTTTTTCGCGGATCAGAAACCTTTATGATAAAGTTTCGTGGCGCTTATGAAGTGATCTCCGGACTTCAAGCAGGGTATGCAAATAATAACTATACAGAATTCGGAGTAGAGTCAAGTATTAATTTCCCTAATTTTTTATTCCCTTTTGTGTCTTCTGATTTTAAACGAAAAATTAGGGCAACTACTGAATTCGGCTTGCAATATAACTATCAGATGCGTCCTGAATTTCTGCGTACAATGGCTTCTGCTTCATGGAGTTATAAGTGGACGCAACGTCAAAAAATACAACATCGTATTGATTTGATTAATATTGCTTTCCTTTATTTGCCGCGAATTTCAGAAAGATTTAAAGAGGACTATATAAATAAAGGTCAAAATGATATTTTTCAATATAATTATCAAGACCGCCTGATAATAAATATGGGATATAGCTATAACTATAATAGTGTAGGAGGGGCTATTGTTAATAATACAATCGCTTCCAACTCGTATTCCATTCGTTTTAATTTCGAGTCTGCGGGAAATATAATGTATGCTTTGTCGAAGATGACTGGAATTAGGAAAAACGCTAATAATGAGTATGCCATTCTTGGAATACCTTATGCACAATATATCAAGGGAGAGTTTGACTTCTCTAAAAATATCAGGATTGACTATCGTAATTCATTTGCATTTCATGCCGGTATAGGTATAGCTGTTCCATACGGGAACGCAAAAACTATTCCGTTTGAGAAACAATATTTTTCGGGTGGAGCTAACAGTGTTCGCGGATGGAGTGTACGAGATCTAGGTCCGGGGTCTTTTGCCGGTAAGGGAAATTTGCTCGATCAATCCGGAGATATTAAATTGGATGCCAGTATCGAATATCGAAGTAAGTTGTTCTGGAAATTTCAGGGAGCTGTCTTTATTGATGCTGGTAATATCTGGACTGTTCGTGAATATGCCAATCAACCGGGTGGAGTTTTCAAGTTTAATAAGTTTTATAAGCAGATAGCAGTAGCTTACGGGTTAGGGCTTCGTCTTGACTTAGACTTCTTTATTCTTCGTTTTGATGGAGGTATGAAGGCTGTCAATCCAGCTTTTGAGACTAAAAAAGAGCATTTTCCTATTATTCATCCTAAATTTAGTCGTGATTTTGCTTTCCATTTTGCAGTGGGATATCCTTTCTAACCAACCATTTATTGCCTTCTTTTATTAGTTGGAGTGTATCTTGCAGAGAAGAAAACCGTTCCGCTTTTCCATTGATAGGATTGATAATAAATGCATTCTTTATTTGGCAGATTACTGTTGCCATTTCAGAGTCAGGAGTTATCTCACTCGAAGTAATGATAGAAGCTTTTGCCGCTCCTTGTGTTTTGAGTTGATCCAAATGATTTTGCTGAATATTAGATGCTAAAAAACTAAGATAGGATAGTGAAGACGGAGTACTCCATTCTTCGGCAACCGGATAATTGAAATTATAAAAAGATTCACAGAAATTGATAGCTATCTCCTCCAATTGAGTCTTGGGGTTCTGTTTTTGGCATGAAAAACAGGTGAATGTTATTAGTGAAAGGATTAATATATGTATCTTGTTCATAGCATAGAATAGTAATATAGTGGGGAATGATAATAAAAAAGAGATGAAACTCGTTTGAGAAAGTTTCATCTCTTACATATTTATTCTTTAATTATTAGCGAGCTGCAAACATAAGGTTGCTCATTGTAGCTTGGCGAGCTGCCATCATGCCTTGAGCATCCAAAGTTACATTCATTTTTTCGCCGTTCGGTAAGAACAAATCGGCAGTACCGTCGTTGTTCATCTTTATGAGTTCAGCACTTTCACCGTTTGCAACTACATTCCATGTATTAGCTTCTTTGTTATAAATCAAATCCATAGAAGCAGTTTCACCTTCTTTAGTAATGGAATATCCATTTTCAAGTGTCTTTACCATGTAATTGCCGTTCTCTCCTTTTACTTTCTTTACGTCACCTACGTTAGCCATCGGATTGGAACCACTCCAGAACTCGATAGAATTAATAACTAAAGCATCAGCCAGGTAGGACACTCCGTAAACCGGAACAATGTTGAAAGCTAGAAATACAAGTTCATTTACAAATTTGCTTCCAATAGATTGGTTCCAAGAAGATAAACGGTTGAATAAACCAAATGAACCTACACAAGAACTGAACAATAGGCTGCCACTAAGTAGCACTGCAACTAAAGTAAGTTTCTCTCTTTTCATGTCGAAATGTTTTTTAATTAATAAAAAAATGTTTATAATGCCTCTGTTATATGTATGCAAATATAATATTTTTTAATTAATCAAGGTTATTATTTTCAATATTTGTGTTACTTCGCTTTTCGCCGTTGCAGTTCGTTTCCTATTATGTGGTCTATTGAATATTTACCAGGACCGGCAATATACATAAGAATGAATACAACTAAATAAATGAAAGCTAGCTCCTTGACTGTAAATATATCATTCGCATGAATCACAAAGAAAGCTATCGCCATTGTGAAAATCATCGGAATCATTGCCAGCCGATATAAGAAGCCAATGATAAAAGCCATTGAACAGACAAGTTCGCCAAAAATAGCTAATCCGAGGGATAGGGGACTACCTATACCTAACGGGTCAGGAAATGCAGTTGACAGTTCCTGAAAGTTACTCCATTTTTGTATACCATGGTTCATTAATAATATTCCGAAGATTATCCGGACCGCCAATAGGAACAAAGATACTTTTGCTGTATTTGGCCTTGTAGGGAATAAAAAATTATAAATCATAAGTTGTTCTTTTTTTAAGTTCATCTCTATTTATATAAACATAAAATATCTTGATTTTGTTCTTTGCTCCAATTAGAATCAGAAAAAGACAAATCGGTAATAAAAGGATATGTCTATCGCTCTTATTACCGATTTGCCGAATTTAATATAATAGAAAGTTTTTATTTATTCTTTATTCAATATATAGTGATCGGCAAGTGCTCCTGTTATTTCCTGTTTGTCATCAGTTAATAAACGCACCCTGTTTTCTTCTACTTTATAATAAGATATTTCTCCGTTTTCTTCTTTTAGAGTTAACAAGTTACCTTTTAAAGTATATGTACCTTTATCGTCGAACGAACTATCTCTATCAATATATACGGAGTGAAGCGTATATGTCTTATCTGGATTTAATATTAAGGTTGTTTCAATGCCTGGACAGTCGGCCGCAGGGAAAACACCTTTGTATGTTCCTTCGTAATCAAGCGAAGTTTCCGCATTATGCATATCAACAACTTCGATTGTGGTACTGTCTGTATCTGTACCTTTGTTTGTTTTTGAACTATTTCCGCACGCCGCCAATAGGGTACACGAACATACCAGAATAAAAATTTTCTTCATGATTATTTTTTTTAATGATTAATCTAATTTAGTTTAATATTGTAAAGGTATGAATAATAATTCGAATATTGGCAATGAAAAGAAATGGACAACTTTATTTATGAATTAATAAACTTTGTATCTTTGCGAAAAAATATAAAGATATGACACAACATACTTATGACAATGAATCTGTTCAGGAATTGCTGAACTGGGCAAAGAAAATGCTTGAAACTAAAAATTATCCGACCGAGAAATATGAATTAAATAAGTGTACTACTATAATCAATGGTAAGACTTATTTGGAATCCTTAGTTGCAATGATCGGCAGAAATTGGGAGAATCCTACTTTTCATCCTACTATCGACCAATTATGGGAATTTAGAGAAAAGTGGGAAGGAAAAGAAGAGAATAAAAAACCGTAGCATCATAGCTACGGTGATTTATAAAAAAAGGAGAACTTGTAAAAGTTCTCCTTTTTCTGTTTTGTACACCCTCAGGGATTCGAACCCTGGACCCACTGATTAAGAGTCAGTTGCTCTACCAACTGAGCTAAGAGTGCAACATTAAATTTTTATTGCAACTTCGGAACTTGTACACCCTCAGGGATTCGAACCCTGGACCCACTGATTAAGAGTCAGTTGCTCTACCAACTGAGCTAAGAGTGCTTATTTCCTCGTTTGCGGTTGCAAAAGTAGGTCTTTTATTTTATTTGACCAAACAATAATGCAGCTTTTTTACTATCTTTTTTTCGTCTTTATTCGAATACATAAAGCTCGGAAGGCGTATTTCGCTTTAAAGCAAGCAGTTGCACATCTTTACCTACAATGACTCCTTTGTTCTTTAATTTCCATTCTACCGTTTTATAGGCTAACTCCGGATGATTATTATCTTTGCTTAAATGGCATAACCATATATATCGTAGATGTTCGGTGATATTTTCTGCCAAAAATTCGGCAGTATCAGAGTTGCTCATGTGCCCTGTCTTACTTGTAATTCGTTCTTTCAGATATTGAGGGTACGGTCCCATTTTAAGCATTTCCTCATCATAATTTGCTTCGAGAATCAGATAATTGGCTTTACTTATATAATGAGCAGCTGTAGGAGTAATCTCTCCAAGGTCGGTTAGAAAAGAGAATACCTTGCCGTCAATTTCAATACAGTAACCTACATTATCCGTTCCGTCATGAGGAACTTCAAAAGATTCTATGTGGAAATCTTCTAAAGTTATAGGCTCTTTTTTCTCCAAATAACGAACTGATGAACTAAGTTTTTCCGTCATACAATAACTACGGTTGATTCCGGCATGAATACGCGCCGTTGTATAAACAGGGATATTCAGTTTTTCTCCTAAATGACCTACAGCCTTGATGTGGTCAGCATGATCATGTGTTATAAATACAGCACGAATACTATCCATCAGGATATTAAAGTCTTTCAGTGTCTTTTTTATAGTACGGATACCAATGCCAGCATCTATTAGTATTCCATAGGTTTCAGTACCCAGATAATAACAGTTCCCACTACTGCCACTTGCCAGGCTTATAAATTTTACTTTCATGTTTTATCCTCTTTATTAAAAATGCAAAATGCCGTCAACTTTTACAGCAAAGTGACGGCAAATATACGCAAAAAAGAAGATATTTATCGAGAAGATTTCTTCTTTTTGTCGATGGATTCGGTGATTTTTGCAAATAATAGCAATGCTATGGCGGCAATCAATCCGATAGCGGCAAAGTAATACCATATATAGTGCGCATTTGCACTGGCTGCTTCCCATGCAGCATGCGTCTCAAATAAGGTAGGGTCCGGACAATATTTAGTCAATAGAATACCTGCCAGACCAAAGCCGAAGATTGAGGAAAGAAAAGAATGCAAATGGCTAAAGCCTAAATACATCCCTTCTTCTCCTTTGGGTGCCTGCAAGGAAAAATATTCAAGATAACGAGGTGAAATAAAACATTCGGCAAGTGCCTGTACAATAATTCCGGCAACCATCATCAAAGTAATATTGCTCATGCCAGAGATAATATCGTTACCTAATAAATTACCGCAAGCCATCAATAAAGCAGAAAAAGGAATTAAGAACATTCCTACATTCATTGAAGTAATTGCACTCCGTTTCGCCATTAGACGTGTTATGAAACTAACAAAACACACTACCACAAAAGGGTTCACATTAGCAATCCACCCTGGCTTCGCCGTCTCACCAGCCATACGGATTACGTATTTAGGCATAGTGGCATAAAGTTGTTGCTGTACCATCCAAAATCCGGTGACAATCAGTATGAGAATCAATAAACGCCAGTTGGTGATAATTTTCATAAATCCCCGGCTGATTTCACGGAGACTTTTTCCTTCACCTGCTGTATGTGTAGATTTATAAAGAAGTATAACGGCAAGCAAAGCAATAATTGTCATAGCACCGGAGAAATAATTGATATAGATATAAGCTTGCTCACCGATCACATTGCGTAAAGGATCAATAATTGTTTTACCAGTGAAGGCACCTATATTAACCATCATATAAAAAATTGAATAACCGCGAGCGCGTGTTGCCTCTGTCGTTTCTTTAGCTACGGAAGCGGAAATAATAGACTTTATAAAAGAACCTCCGACCATAAGTATAAATAAGACAGGAACAATAATCCACCGGGTATAGCTATCTGGCAAACCGTTAAACTGCGTAGTAGCACCATAGTTGACTAATCCTGCCGTCTCCAGTAACGTAGGTAAGACGCCCAATCCTAAATATCCGATAGACAATAAGGAGAATGCTATAATCATTGATTTCCGGAAACCGATCTTATCAGCATAAGCACCAGAAAAAATAGGAAGCAAATACAATCCTCCGGAAAAAAGTCCAGAGATCATACTTGCTTCAAAATCATTAAAACCTAAAATTGTGGATAGATAAATAGTGAGAACGATGAAAACGGCATAATATGCCATCCGTTCAAACAGTTCGACTGTGTTACTGACCCAAAATGCTCTGGTAAAGCCTTTGGCAGCACGCTGAGGGGAATTGTTCATGTAGTTATGTTTTTAGTTAAAATGTTAATTCAGCGCAAAGATACGTTTTTTTGGCAGACTGTCCGTATCTTTGTGTAAAATTAGGTATTTAAACAATTATGGTTATAGCTGTTGATTTTGACGGGACGATTGTAGAACATCGTTATCCACGTATTGGCGAGGAGATTCCATTCGCTATTGATACACTAAAGTTGTTGCAACAAGAAAAACACCGTTTGATATTGTGGAGTGTACGGGAAGGAGCGCTTTTGGACGAAGCAGTTGAATGGTGTAAAGCCAGAGGGTTGGAATTTTACGCAATTAATAAGGATTATCCTGAAGAACAAAAAGATCATCAGGGTTTTTCCCGGAAATTGAAAGCTGATTTGTTTATCGATGACCGGAATCTTGGCGGCTTACCGGATTGGGGAGTTATCTACGAAATGGTTAAGGAAAAAAAAACATTTGCCGATATATATAGCCAAAACGAAGAAGATACAGCACCACTGAAGAAAAAGAAAAGATGGTTTTCTTTTTAATCGGTGAAGAAATTGTACGTAACTCAATAAAAAATCCCTCTGTTTGGATTTTGATTCAAACAGAGGGATTTTTTATTGAGTTACTATCTGTTAGAACTTAAAGAAGTTCTTTGCATTATTATAGCTGATATCTTCAATCATTTGATTTACACGCTCTATTTCAGAAGCCGGGATTTCACCATTTTCCACATCACGTCCCACCAAGTTACATAATGTGCGGCGGAAATATTCATGACGCGGATAGGAAAGGAATGAACGAGAATCAGTCAGCATACCTACGAAGCGGCTCAAAAGACCAAGTACAGACAATGCATTCATTTGTTTTTCCATACCGTCTTTTTGATCCAAGAACCACCAGCCGGAACCGAATTGGATTTTGCCGGGAATGGAACCATCCTGGAAGTTACCCAACATAGTAGCAATTACTTCGTTAGCACATGGATTCAAGTTGTAAAGGATTGTTTTTGTTAGTTTACCATTGCTATTCAAACGGTCGAGGAATTTAGCCATAGCTTTTGCCGTTGTAAATTCGCCAATTGAATCAAAACCAGTGTCAGGACCTAACAGCTTGAACATTTTGGTATTGTTGTTGCGGATAGCACCATAGTGGAACTGTTGGGTCCAACCTTTTTCCCAATCCATTTCACCGAAAATCACAAGCATTGCTGACTTGAATTTCAAAATCTCTTCTTTAGTCAACTCAATGCCACCATATACCTTATTAAATATAGTTTTAATTTCTACATCAGTATAATCTTCTGCATAAAATTCTTCGATACCATGGTCGGACAAGCGGCATCCTTGTTCTTCAAAGAAATCGTGACGTTTTCGTAAAGCAACAACCATGTCGTCAAAGCTGGAGATAGTAACACCGCTAACCTCTGATAATTTTTCTACATAGGCACGGAAGTCGGCAGGAACTTCTACTGCCATTGCTTTGTCCGGACGCCAAGTTGGTAACATTTTGATTTCAAATCCGCTTTCACGCGTTTTGATATGATATTCCAGCGAATCAATCGGATCATCAGTAGTACATACGGTTTCTACATGGTAACGACGCATCATTCCACGAGCTGAATACTCAGGTTGGGCAAGTTTCTCGTTACATTCATCATAAATTTCACGTGCAGTTTTTGGATTCAATATCTTATTAATGCCGAAAGCTGTTTTCAACTCCAAATGAGTCCAGTGGTATAGTGGATTACGGAACGTATAAGGCACTGTTTCCGCCCATTTTTCGAACTTTTCCCAATCTGTGGCTTTTCCCGTACAGAAGCGTTCGTCTACACCATTAGTACGCATTGCACGCCATTTGTAATGGTCACCGCCCAGCCATATTTCAGTCAGTGATTTAAACTTGTAGTCGTCGGCTACCATTTGGGGGATTAAGTGACAGTGATAGTCGATAATCGGCATTTTAGCCGCATGCTCGTGATACAACTTTTGTGCAGTTTCTGTCTGCAGCAAGAAGTTTTCATCCATGAAGTTCTTCATTATTACTGTGTTTTAAGTATATAAAATTATTACTTTCTACATTTATACCTATATAGTATTGATTTTAAAGCTAATAGGCGTAAATATCGTTTTAGTTTTATTAACCGTTATCGAACACAAAAATAGAAAATTTACTTGGAGTAACAAAATAATTCGTATATTTGCAGCGATTATTTATAATATTTAAGTTTTAGCACTATGGAGGACCAGAACTATACTATAAAAGACATAGCCCGTATGGCCGGTGTTTCTGCCGGAACAGTTGATCGGGTATTGCATAATCGAGGTGACGTGTCTTCAAAAAGTAAAGCTAAAGTACAAAAGGTATTGGATGAGATTCATTATCAGCCCAATGTGTTTGCTATCGGACTGGCGGCTAAAAAGAAATATACTTTTATTTGTCTGATCCCATATTATATAGAACATGACTACTGGCATTCGGTAGTGGGCGGTATAGAACGTGCACGGCAAGAGTTACGCCCTTTTAACGTGAGTGTGAACTACCTTTGTTATCATCATGGAGACAAGAAGAGCTATCAGGAGGCTTGTCACACTATTAGAGACAGCAGCGTAGATGCTGTGTTGATCGCTCCGAATTTCCGGGAAGAAACAATAGAATTAACATCTTATTTACAGGAAAATAAGATAGCCTACGCATTTGTCGATTTCAATATGGAAGAAGCGAATGCATTAACATATATTGGGCAGGACTCATATAAAAGCGGATACATTGCTGCTAAGATATTGATGCGTAATTATTCATTGGGAGAAGGGCAGGAGTTAGTGCTATTTTTAAGCAATAATAAAAATAACCCTGCCGAAATACAGATGCAACGCCGTTTGAAAGGTTTTATGAGTTATATAACGGAAGAATATGATAACTTGACAATTCATGAAGTAGTGCTCAATAAGTCCAATCAGGAAAATAACCAGCAGACGTTGGACGAGTTCTTTCAAGCACACCCGAAAGCTGTGCTCGGAATCGTCTTTAATTCCAGAGTCTATCAACTGGGGGAATACCTTCGCCACGCAGAACATAGCATGAAGGGATTGATAGGATATGACCTTCTGAAAGCAAATGTAGACCTTTTGAAATCAGGTGATGTACATTATTTGATAGGGCAACGTCCCGGATTACAAGGATATTGCGGGGTGAAAGCCTTGTGTGACCATGTAGTATTTAAGAAGAGTGTCGATTCCGTAAAGTATATGCCTATTGATATATTGATTAAGGAAAATATTGATTTTTATTTTGAATTTGTATAATATCAACTTTATAAATTACAACTAACATGAAAGCATTAAACAAAGGAACTGCTCCTAAGACACAACGTCCGGAGCGTATTATCCAATTTGGAGAAGGTAACTTTTTACGCGCATTTGTAGATTGGATTATTTATAACATGAACCAGAAAACAGACTTTAATAGTAGTGTAGTAGTGGTTCAACCGATTGATAAAGGTATGGTCGATATGTTAAACGCACAGGATGATCTTTACCATGTCAATCTTCAAGGATTAGATAAAGGAGAAACTGTTAATAGCCTGACAATGATTGACGTAATCAGCCGTGCATTAAATCCATATACTCAAAATGACGAATTCATGAAGTTGGCAGAGCAACCGGAAATGCGTTTCGTTATTTCGAATACTACGGAAGCTGGAATAGCTTTTGATCCAACTTGCAAACTTGAAGATGCACCTGCTGCTTCTTATCCGGGCAAACTGACCCAGTTACTGTATCACCGTTTTAAAACATTTAATGGTGACAAGTCAAAAGGATTGATTATCTTCCCCTGCGAACTTATTTTTCTGAATGGACATAAACTGAAAGAGACTATTTATCAGTATATTGAATTATGGAACTTGGGTGGTGAATTTAAAACATGGTTTGAAGAAGCCTGTGGCGTATATGCTACATTGGTAGACCGTATCGTTCCCGGATTCCCGCGTAAGGATATCGATACTATTAAAGAAAAAATACAGTATGATGACAACCTCGTTGTACAGGCTGAAATTTTCCATTTGTGGGTAATCGAAGCTCCACAGAAAGTTGCAAAAGAATTCCCGGCGGATAAGGCAGGTTTGAATGTATTATTCGTTCCGTCAGAAGCTCCTTATCACGAACGCAAGGTTACTTTGTTAAACGGCCCTCATACAGTTCTTTCTCCAGTTGCTTATTTATCCGGCGTAAACATCGTTCGCGATGCTTGCCAACATGAAGTAATTGGTAAATATATCCATAAGGTGATGTTTGACGAGTTGATGGAAACATTGAATCTGCCGAAGGATGAATTAGAAAAATTTGCTACTGATGTATTGGAGCGTTTCAATAACCCATTTGTAGATCATGCAGTAACAAGCATTATGCTGAACTCATTCCCGAAATATGAGACTCGTGACCTGCCAGGTCTGAAAACATATCTGGGACGTAAAGGTAAGCTTCCAAAAGGATTGGTACTTGGTTTAGCCGCTATCATTACTTACTATAAAGGTGGTGTACGTACAGATGGCGCTGAAATTGTTCCGAATGATGCTCCCGAAATTATGAATCTACTGAAAGAACTTTGGGCAACAGGCTGTACAAAGAAGGTAACAGAAGGTGTATTAGGTGCCGAATTTATTTGGGGAGAAGACCTGAATAAAATTCCGGGGTTGGCAGAAGCCGTGAAAGCGAATTTAGATTCAATCCTAGAAAAAGGTATGCTTGAAACTGTGAAGGATATTCTTTTATAAAAGGATTATATAAAGTCAGCCCCACTATTCTTTCAGAATAGTGGGGCTGACTTTATACTGTCGTCTTGAAATGCAATTCCTTATTCTTCGGCTGTGTGGAGAATGAATGTAGTAGCACCAATTGTCACAATAGCACCATCTTCAATCCGTATCCGGTCTTTGTCTCCCAAAATTTCATTCATGAGAAATGTTCCAGTAAGGCTCGGAGCGTCCCGCAGTGTATAAATGAGCTTTCCTTGCTTGTTACGCTTTATGTTGATAATACAGTGACGGCGATCCATGCTCATATCTCCGCTTTCGATAGGGGTATTAATGACAGTTCCTACACAACGACGCCCTATCACATTATCACCTTCCTGCAATGGTAATATTTGCTTAAAGCCGAATACATTTTCGATCACTGTGATATATCCGAATTCTTCTTTGTGTACTTCGGCTTCTTCTTCCAGATTTTCTTCTTTTCTAAGAGCTTTTACTTTACTTTTCCCCAACCGGATACTAAATTGCTTGCCGCAATGCTCACACTCAAATACGAGCGATTGGCCTTCGCTATACTTAGTTTCATCAAAATAAAGGTAATTCTCACATTTAGGACAAAGAACTCGTTTCATGTTTTTAAAAGGGGGATTTTATTTTGCCAGTAACCAGGCATTCTTATAAGTTTCGTTTTTTCTCAACTCTAGCAATTGCTTGGTTGCTTCTTCGCGATTATCAAATGAGCGTATGCTGACACGTACCTTGCCTGCCGTATTGAGGGCTTTGGCTTCTGCAAATCCTTTTTCCTTTAATTGATTTGCCATAGCTTCTGCATCTTTCATGCTGATTCCGCCTGCTACAATAATATGGAAAGGATGATTGAAATTTGCTTGTGATTTAGCAGCGACAGGAGCAGGAACTGTTTCTTGCTTGTTGACTTTTACTTCTTTAACCGCAATAGGCCTTGAGGTTTTAGCTTTATCTACTGTAATTTTGGGAACAGATGTCTTTTGCACCTGTTGTTGTGTACCCCTACTCTTTACAGAAACAGGAGTTACTACAACCGATTGTTTCTCTATTTGCTCAAAAAGTTCACCAGGCAATAATTGCGCATAGTTGTTTTTCTGAATATCTGTATTTTCTACCCGGTTTGAGAAAGCAAAAAACAGTATGACAGCAGCAATCATAGCTACTGCATTACGGAGATATACACGATTGATACTTATCTCATAAGTTTTCTTCTCTCTAGTCAGATTGGCTGGTATCAAGACCTTCTCTTTTTGTTGCAAAGTAGCAAGTTCGTGTATCTCAAAAGAATCCAAACCATATAATGAAGGAGTCGTTATCTTACAATCATAAGGTATAAACTCATAATTTCCATAAATATTATAATGAATCTCACCAACATTTTCCAAATGGGCTTTCCCTTCTTCGTGGAGAATCTCGATAAATGCACTTACTTCTTTTTCTACGATGCGAGTTGCATCAGCAAAACTGGTATCGTATGCTGACATATAAGATTGTACCAATACTCCATCATTCAATTTTAATTGAGGATTAAAACCAATCGTACGGGTAGGGGGTAAAAAAAGATTTTCTTCTTTTACATGAGTTGCGGGAGCATAGTGTGCAACAAATCCACCAAATCCCGGAACGATGACGCAGTCGTTCTCCAATAGTAAAGCCTCTATATGTTGTGCCAATTCAATCATGTGTGCAAAATTAAGAGATAAATTGAATATATCCCAGAAAACTACGAAAAATTCACTACTTTTGCATCGTTTTATTTAGCACTATTAACAATGAACTATATACAGACGGAAATAGACGGAGTATGGCTGATAGAGCCTAAAGTATTCTTCGACGAAAGGGGATATTTTATGGAAGCCTTTAAGAAAGAAGAGTTTGAATCTCATATTGGTCCTGTAAACTTTGTGCAGGATAATGAATCGAAATCATCTTTTGGGGTTTTACGTGGATTGCATTATCAAAAGGGTGAATATAGCCAGGCTAAATTGGTCCGTGTCATCAAAGGGGAAGTTTTAGATGTTGCAGTCGATTTACGTAAATCGTCACCTACATTCGGACAGTATGTAAGTGTACTGCTTAGTGAAGAAAACAAGAGACAGTTTTTTATTCCCCGTGGCTTTGCCCATGGTTTTGCCGTATTGAGCGAGGAAGCTATTTTCACATATAAAGTAGATAATAAATATGCTCCTCAAGCAGAAGCTTCTATTCTATTCAATGACAAAACATTGGGAATAGATTGGCCACTGTCGGAAACACAAATGTTATTATCCTCTAAAGACAGAGAAGGGACTGCCTTTAAGGACGCCGTATATTTTGAATAAACGACTAACAAACAATAGATAAGTATGAAAATTGCAATTGTGGGAACAGGATATGTCGGCTTAGTGTCGGGTACATGTTTCGCTGAAATCGGTGTAGACGTAACATGCGTTGATACAAATAGTGAGAAAATAGAATCTTTGCAGAAGGGGATTATTCCAATTTATGAAAACGGATTGGAAGAAATGGTACTTCGTAACATGAAAGCAAAAAGGTTGAAGTTTACTACATCACTCGAAAGTTGTCTGGATGATGTGGAAGTTATATTCAGTGCTGTTGGTACACCTCCGGACGAGGACGGAAGTGCTGACCTGAAATACGTACTGGAAGTTGCCCGTACCATTGGCCGCAATATGAAACAATATAAATTGGTAGTAACAAAGAGTACTGTTCCAGTAGGAACTGCCCCAAAAGTCCGCGCTGTTATCCAGGAAGAATTGGATAAGAGAGGAGTTAAAATAGATTTCGATGTTGCTTCTAATCCGGAGTTCCTAAAAGAAGGAAATGCAATCAGTGACTTCATGAGTCCGGACCGTGTAGTGGTCGGAGTGGAGTCAGCCCGTGCAGAGAAGTTGATGTCTAAATTGTATAAGCCATTTTTATTAAATAATTTCCGTGTGATTTTCATGGATATTCCTTCTGCGGAAATGACTAAATATGCAGCGAATTCAATGCTTGCAACCCGTATCAGTTTTATGAATGACATCGCAAACCTGTGTGAGCTGGTTGGCGCAGACGTAAATATGGTACGTAGCGGAATTGGTTCCGATACTCGTATTGGGCGTAAGTTCTTATATCCGGGCATCGGATATGGTGGTTCATGTTTTCCTAAAGATGTAAAAGCTTTGATTAAAACGGCGGAACTAAACGGATATCCGATGCAGGTACTTCGTGCCGTGGAAGAAGTAAATGAACTTCAGAAAAGTGTGCTGTTTGATAAATTAGTAAAACAATTTAATGACAACTTAAAGGATAAGACCATTGCTTTATGGGGATTGGCTTTTAAACCGGAAACGGATGATATGCGCGAAGCCCCGGCATTGGTATTGATTGATAAGCTGCTGAAAGCCGGTTGTCAGATACGTGCATACGACCCTGCTGCCATGCAAGAATGTAAACGTCGGATTGGAGATTCAGTTTATTATGCTTGCGATATGTATGATGCAGTACTTGACGCTGATGCTTTGATGTTGGTGACTGAATGGAAAGAGTTCCGTTTGCCTTCATGGGCGGTTATCAGAAAAACAATGGCACAACAGATTGTGTTGGACGGTCGTAATATATATGATAAAAAAGAAATGGAAGAACTTGGATTCGTTTACTCATGTATTGGTAAATAAGATAATAAGAGTATCTTTACTACAAAATTGAGACAAATGATAAAGTATGTGGCAATATCGTTAATAGCTATCTTTCTTATGGCATGTACCGGCAATAAGAATTCGTATTTTTCCGAGGAGGAGAAGGAAGATTCGAATGCCAAGGAAATGTTGCAGGGGATTTGGCTGAATGATGAAACGGAGAGCCCGTTGATGCGCGTAGAAGGAGACACAATTTTCTATGCAGACTCGCAAAGTGCTCCAATTGCTTTTAAAATTATACGGGACACTCTTTATACTTATGGGAATGATACGACTTATTATAAGATTGATAAGCAGGCAGAACATATATTCTGGTTTCATTCCATAACGGATAATATCATCAAGCTGCATAAGTCGGAGGACTTTAATGATTCATTGTCTTTTGTCCGTGAGGAAGTGGTTATTCCCACCTATACTGAAGTAACCAAACGCGATAGTGTAGTGACTTATAATGGCGCTCGTTATCGTGCTTATGTATATATTAATCCTTCCAAGATGAAAGTTATCAAAACAACTTATTCTGAAGACGGGATTAGCATGGACAATGTGTATTACGACAATGTGATGCACATTTGTGTCTATGAAGGCAAGAAAAGTTTATTTGCCAGTGATATAACGAAGCAAATGTTTGATAAGGTTGTGCCCGAAGATTTCTTGGTACAGGCTATTTTATCTGATACCAAGTTTTTAAAAGTAGACCGGAATGGTTTTCATTATCAAGCCATTTTAGCCATTCCGGAGAGTTCTGTATATAGTATAGCAGAGTTGGAAATCAGTTTTGACGGTACTCTGACTATTGCTTCAACCAAATAAAGATTTAGTTCTGCCTGGGAGAGGGACGGTTGTTCCCTTTTCCTCCTCCATTGTTTCTTTTTCCTTTGAAGTTTCTTCTCTTTGAATAGTTGCCGCCCTTATTACTAAAAGAACGTGGCTTATATTCGGGAGCTTCACCTAATTCTGTTGGAATAGGAATTTTATAGATTTCTTTTTCAAGGAAGTTCTCTATACTTTTAAAGTTACTCTGCTCTTTTTCACTGACAAATGTAAGTGCAACCCCATCGTTGTTGGCCCGTGCCGTACGTCCGATACGGTGCACATAATCTTCACTATCATGAGGAACGTCAAAGTTGATAACCAGGCGGATATCGTCAATGTCAATGCCGCGTGCCACGATATCCGTAGCTACTAATATATTAATTCTTCCGGCTTTGAAATCATGCATAACTGCTTCTCGTTGGACTTGTTCAAGATCCGAGTGCATTTCTCCTACATTCAGCTTCATTGATTTCAAGGCTTTTGTCACTTCCTTAACCTTGATTTTAGAAGACGCGAAGATAATAACACGTTCGGGAACTTCATCCATAAAAAGGTTACGTATAATTCCCAACTTTTGATTCTCGTAGCAAACATAGGCAGCCTGGATAATTTTATCGGCAGGCCTTGAAACTGCAAGTTTTATTTCCGATGGATTATTCAGGATGGTATTTGCTAACTGCTGGATCTTGGCAGGCATTGTCGCAGAAAACATGATAGTCTGCCGTTCTTTCGGCAAGTATTTCACTATCTGCATAATATCATCATAAAATCCCATATCGAGCATACGGTCCGCTTCGTCCAATATAAAATAAGAAACCTTGGAAAGATCTACATATCCAAGACTTAAATGAGCGATTAAACGTCCGGGAGTAGCAATAACTACGTCAGCTCCTAATGTAAGCCCTTTTTTCTGTTGTTCGAACAGGATACCGTCGTTTCCACCATATACCGCCACACTTGATGCAGGCATAAAATAGGAGAAACCTTCCATTTGCTGGTCGATTTGTTGCGCTAATTCCCGGGTAGGAGACATGATAACACAATTAATCGCATCCTCCGGATGTTTACCTTCGGATAGTTTATTCAGTACGGGAAGCAGAAATGCTGCCGTCTTACCTGTACCTGTCTGTGCCACTGCTATCAAGTCTTTACCCTCAAGTATTATTGGAATTGCTTGTTCCTGTATAGGTGTACATTCGTCAAATCGCATGGCATCGAGCGCCTCAAGCACATTTGCATTAAGTTGCAGTTCGGAAAACTTCATTCTTTCAATTTATTTGTTAGCAAAGATAAACTATTTTTCTCTCTCAATTACATATTCAAATAAGAATCTTTGAATCCTAGGAAATAGAGTACTCCATCAAGTCCGATAGTGTTAATGGATTGCTTGGCATTTGCCACAACTTTGGGTTTGGCATGAAATGCAATGCCGAGTCCGGCAATTCCTAACATCGGCAGATCGTTTGCACCGTCTCCTACAGCAATTGTCTGTGCAATATCCACTTTCTCGACCTGAGCTATCAATCGGAGTAGTTCAGCTTTCCGCTTCCCGTCTACCACGTCTCCCAGATAACGTCCGGTCAGTTTCCCGTCAACAATTTCCAACTCATTTGCATATACATAGTCGATGCCGTATTTCTTTTGCAGGTATTGACCGAAATAAGTAAACCCTCCGGAAAGGATAGCAATTTTATAACCATATTTCTTCAGTACATACATCAATCGGTCCACACCTTCTGTAATAGGCAGACTTTCTGCAATCTCCTGCATCACAGACTCGTCCAGTCCTTTTAAGAGTGCTACACGACGCGTAAAGCTTTCCGTGAAGTCTATTTCTCCCCGCATGGCACTTTCTGTAATAGCTTTAACCTGATCACCTACACCGGCACGGATAGCCAATTCATCAATAACTTCTGTTTCAATCAATGTAGAATCCATATCGAAACAAATTAGGCGGCGCATACGGCGGTACATATTATCTTGTTGGAAAGAAAAGTCCATTTCCAGTTCGCTTGCCAGTTTCATTAATCCTTCCTGCATAGCAACTCGGTCTTTGGGAGTGCCTCTCACGGAAAATTCGATACAGGCACGGGTACGTGTGTCTGTCTTGTCTTCATCTAATGGGATACGACCTGTCAGACGCTTGATAGCATCAATGTTCATACCTTGCTCGGCCAATATCTTGGTAGCTGCGGATAGTTGCAGCGCAGAAAGCTTGCGCCCCAACACAGTCAGGATATAGCGGTTTTTACCTTGCATACCTACCCAATTCTCATACTGTTCGGTCGTGATTGGCTCAAACCGAATCGTGACTCCCAATGAAGAAGCTTTAAACAACAGTTCTTTCATGATGAACCCGGAATGTCTCTCTTCACTTTTGAAAAGGATACCCAATGACAATGTGTTATGAATATCCGCCTGACCGATGTCGAGAATGGTAGCATCATATTTGGCAAGTATTTCAGTCACGGATGAGGTCAGTCCCGGGCGATCTTCGCCAGTAACTCGAATCAGAATTAATTCAGTATTTGATAGTTGCATAAGAAATAGACTTTAATCCTGCAAAAGTAGAGAAAAAAGTTCGTTTTTATGCTAAATAACATAAAAAGTTATACTCAAAAAGTAAGATTTTTGCTTGTTTTTTTGGAAGTTAATTTAATAATTACTTACCTTTGCACTTGGTTTCAAAAATAAAGGCTCTGATAATCAGCGGATTCCTCTTCGCCTGATGCCTGAAAAGACAACGTTTCGGGAAGAAACCACTGTTTAAGGACAGTCCCGGATAGTATTAACTAAAACCGAATTACATGAGACATGTAAAATGGATTTTTGTTGTATTACTGATTTGTTCCTTGACCGCTTTCGTTGAGAAAGACAAACCGACCGGAGGTTTGAGTGAGGGTGATGTAGCCCCTGATTTTAAAATCGAATCTACATCAGAAGAGCAACCTGCATTTAAACTGGCTAATATGAAAGGCCGCTATGTGTTGCTAAGTTTTTGGGCAAGTTATGATGCGCAGTCCCGGATGCAAAATGTAAGTTTGAGCAATGTGCTTCGTTCTTCCCGTAATGTGGAAATGGTTTCCGTATCGTTTGACGAATATCAGTCGATTTTCAAGGAAACCGTTCGTAAGGACCAAATAGTTACGCCCACTTGTTTCGTGGAAACAGAAGGCGAGGACTCCGGATTGTTTAAGAAGTACCGTTTGAATCGGGGGTTCACTAACTATTTATTGGATGGAAATGGTGTTATTATAGCCAAAAACATCTCTGCTGCAGATCTTTCTGCTTATGTAAAAGAAGTCGGTTGACGATTTTGGAAATGTAAGGAGAAAGAGGTATTTTTCGGTTCGCTGTCTGGCGAATAATGAAGAATAGACAAAAGAGGAAATGGATACAACAAAAAAGTTCCGCCTACACTTGCTTTCAAGCAGGAATAGGCGGAACTTCTATTTTATATATTCTTTATCCTTCTATTTAGGCGCCTTCTGGTACAGGAAGAATGCGATACCCGCATAAAGGATGTTTGGAATCCACACAGCGATAACAGGAGGTACGTTTCCATTAATAGCAAAAGTTGAAGTAATTGTCTGGAATAAGATATAAGAGAAACTCAATCCTAATCCGATACCCAGATGAAGTCCCATACCGCCTTTTGTTTTCCGTGACGAAAGCGAAACACCAATAATTGTCAGAATGAAAGAGGCGAATGACATGGCAATTCGTTTGTGATATTCAATCTCAAATTCCTTAATATTGGCAAATCCCCTTCGTTTCTGTTTCTCGATATAATCACTCAATTGAGGACTGGTCAGCATTTCCTGTTGGTTCTTCATAATCAGGAAATCGGATGGTTCCATGTTGATTATAGAGTCGATTTTGTCTCCTTTGGTGATTTTTTCCTTTAAACCGTCTAATTCGCGTACCATATAGTCATGGATAGTCCATTTGTGGACGGTAGCAGTATCATAAGTTATACGGCGTGCGGTCAAATGTGAAACCAGTTTTTTATCGACAAATTTATCCAAAGAGAAACGGTTTCCTGTCTTCATTGCGTTGTTATAGTTATCTATATATGCAATGACACCACTATCCACTTCCAACTGTACGTTACGTGCCGTATTCTGCTTTTTAGGTTTGATGTACCTATCTTCAAAGTTCAGGCGCGTCACACTTCCTTTAGGAATCACATACGAGCTTAACATGAATGTTGTTAATGCAATAATGGCAGCAGAAATCATGTACGGACGCATCATTCTCTTAAAACTCATGCCGGTAGAGAACATGGCAATAATTTCAGAATTTTCCGCCAGTTTGGAAGTAAAGAAAATAACGGCAATGAATACGAACAGCGGACTGAACAGATTAGAGAAATAGGGGATAAAGTTCATGTAATATTCAAAGATGATTTTACTCCAAGGAGCTTCATGCTCCATAAGCTTGTCCATCTTCTCGTTGAAGTCGAACACTACTGCAATAGAAATGATTAATGCAATAGCAAATACGTATGTCCCCAAGAACTTCTTGATGATATACCAGTCCAGCCGTTTTATAAATCGATTGCTTTTCATTCCTTATAATCTAGTTGATACTCTTTTAACCATCATCGGTTTCCAAGTAGAAAAATCTCCGGCAATGATATGTTTCCGGGCTTCACCCACTAACCATAGATAGAATGCCAGATTGTGTATGGAAGCGATTTGCATTGCCAGCAGTTCTTGTGCGTGGAAAAGATGACGCAGATATGCTTTACTGTATAGAGTGTCTACGCTGGAAGCTCCGTCTACTTCAATAGGAGAGAAGTCCATTTCCCATTTTTTGTTTCGCATATTAATGATTCCATCTTTTGTAAACAGCATGCCATTTCGTCCGTTTCTTGTAGGCATCACGCAATCGAACATATCGACTCCCCGCTCTATGCCTTCAAGAATATTGACAGGAGTGCCGACTCCCATTAAATAACGCGGTTTGTCTTTGGGAAGAATTTCATTGACGATCTCAATCATTTCATACATCTTGTCTACCGGTTCGCCTACCGCAAGACCACCGATAGCATTCCCGTCGGCACCTTTAGAAGCTACAAACTCTGCAGACTGCTTACGCAAGTCGGGATAAACACATCCTTGCACGATAGGAAAAAGAGATTGATTATAACCGTATTTAGGTTCGGTTTCATTAAAACGTTGTATACATCGGTCGAGCCACCTATGTGTCAACCCTAGTGACTTTTTGGCATACGCATAGTCCGAGTCTCCCGGAGGACATTCGTCAAAAGCCATCATGATATCGGCTCCGATCGTACGTTCTATATCCATGACTTTTTCCGGCGTGAAAATATGCTTGCTGCCATCGATATGAGAACGGAATTCAGCACCTTCTTCCCGTAATTTCCGGATTCCGGCGAGGGAAAATACCTGAAAACCACCGCTATCAGTAAGCATAGGACGGTCGAATCCGTTAAAACGATGCAGGCCACCTGCCTTTTCAATCACCTCTAGTCCCGGACGAAGATATAAATGGTAGGTGTTCCCCAGAATAATCTGCGCTCGAATATCCTCTTTCAGTTCTGTCAGGTGTACTCCTTTAACTGTGCCCAGTGTACCCACAGGCATAAAGATAGGGGTTTGTATTTGCCCGTGGTCTGTTGTAATCAAACCTGCACGGGCATTACTTTTAGTGTCTGTATATTGTAACTCAAATGTCATTCCTGGCTGGGTTTCTTAACAGATAAATCAATGGCGTCCGCCACTTTTTCGTTTGTCAGAGCTATTGCAAATACCTCCTTTATGTCATTTACATAGTGGAAAGTCAATCCTTTCAGATAGATATCCTGAATTTCATCAATATTTTTCTTATTCTCTACACTCATGATGATCTCCTTGATGCCGGCACGTTTGGCGGCTAGAATCTTTTCCTTGATACCACCTACGGGAAGCACTTTACCACGGAGAGTTATTTCTCCTGTCATGGCAATATTAGCTTTCACTTTTCTTTGTGTCAATGCGGAAGCCAAAGAAGTAGCCATAGTGATACCTGCTGACGGTCCATCCTTAGGAATTGCGCCTTCAGGAACGTGGATATGAATATTCCAGTTATCAAAAATATCTTCGTTAAGCTGCAAAAGTGAAGCGTGCGACTTGATATATTCAAGTGCAAGCATAGCAGATTCCTTCATTACATCTCCCAGATTACCGGTTAATGTGAGACGTCCGCCCTTGCCTCTGCTCAAACTGGTTTCAACAAAGAGTATTTCACCTCCTACAGCTGTCCATGCCAATCCGGTCACTACACCTGCGTAATCATTTCCCTGATATTTGTCACGTGTATATTCCGGTGCACCTAAAAAGTCATACAAGTCTGTCGGCTTAATTTCCGTTTTAGCAAAATATCCGTCCGTTGCATACTGACGTGCAGACTTACGAAGAATCTTGCCAATCTTCTTTTCCAGTTCACGGACACCGCTTTCGCGGGTATATGACTCTATGATAGCTTCCAATGTTTCTTTCGGAAGTTTAATATCACTCTTCTTTAATCCGTTAGCTTCCAGTTCCTTGGGGAGTAAGTGTTTACGGGCAATCTCAATCTTTTCTTCCGTGATATAGCCGCTGACTTCAATTAGTTCCATACGGTCGAGCAATGGACCGGGGATTGTATTCAAGTTATTGGCAGTTGCAATAAACAAGACTTTTGACAGGTCATAATCTACATCCAGAAAGTTGTCGTGGAAAGAAGTATTCTGTTCCGGGTCGAGCACTTCCAACAAAGCAGACGACGGGTCGCCCTGGCGGTCGGCACTCACCTTGTCTATTTCATCCAGAATAAAAACAGGGTTGGAAGCACCGGCTTTGATCAAGCTTTTGATGATTCGTCCCGGCATAGCACCGATATATGTTTTACGGTGTCCGCGAATTTCTGCTTCATCGTGTACGCCTCCTAAGGACATACGTACATATTTTCGTTTTAATGCAGACGCTATGGATTTTCCGAGGGATGTCTTACCAACTCCCGGAGGACCATATAGACAGATAATAGGTGATTTCATGTCACCTTTCAATTTTAGTACAGCTAAATGTTCCAAAATACGCTCTTTCACTTTTTCCAGTCCATAGTGGTCTTTATTCAATGTCTTCTCTGCATTCTTTAAATTCAGATTGTCTGTCGTATAAACTCCCCACGGAAGGTTTAGCATGGTTTGAAGGTAGTTAAGCTGAACACTGTAATCCGGAGATTGCGGATGAGTACGTTCCAACTTGGCCAATTCTTTCAGGAAAGTTTCTCTGACCTCCGCATTCCAGCGCATACGTTCCGCCTTCTGGCGCATTTCTTCAATTTCCTGTTCCTGACCGCTACCACCCAACTCGTCCTGAATCGTTTTGATTTGCTGTTGCAGGAAATATTCGCGTTGTTGCTGGTCGATATCTTCACGGGCACGCATTTGAATAGATGCCTTGATTTCAGCCAACTGGACCTCACGGTTTAAGATTTCCAATAGGTGATAAGTACGTTCACGCAATGAGTTAATGCTTAATAAATCCATTTTCTCATCTTTCTTGAACGGAAGATTCGAACAAATGAAATTAACCAGGAACATTGAATTATTAATGTTCTTGATAGCAAATGCCGAGTCCTGGTGCATTACATCTGACGATTTGATATAACGCATTGTCAAGTCCTTGCAGGTTTCTACCAAAGCTTGAAATTCCTTGTCGTCTTTACTTGGAACATCTTCTTCCAAGAGTTCAATTTCACCTTTTAAATATGGATGAGTCTCTGTGATGTCTTTTAGAATCAGACGTTTCATTCCCTGAAGAATAACAGTCGTTGTTTGATCCGGCATTTCCAGCACACGTACAATCCGTCCTACAGTACCCACATTATGTAAATCCTCCAACTTCGGGTCTTCCGTATGGGCTGATCTTTGACATACCACTGCGATGTCCTTATGCTTTTTCTCGGCATCACGTATAAGTTTGAGTGAGGATTTTCGTCCTACTGTTATAGGAAGAAAAACTCCGGGAAACAACACCATATTACGAAGGGGGAGGACCGGAAGAATTTCACCAGATTTGACATTCACTTCAAATGCTTGCTCGTCGTTGCCATCATAGTCAGTAATCAGCGAGAAGCCATTGTTATCACCTACATCTTCCAATAAGTATCTTTCTTTCATCTTTTCGTTTTAATTTAGTTTATGTCATACAAATATGCATAAATCGTTTGCAAAGTTAATTGATTCTCTCTAATAATAAAGCACTGTTAGAATAAAAACACAAAAACAATGCCAAAATATAGAGCGATCGGAGAAGTATTCCATAATAATTATTTATTTTTGGCGATTTCCAGTAAAATAGTAGAATAAAACAGGTTTAAAAACAAGTGATAAAATGTCAAATCCTTATTTTCAATTTAAGCAGTTTACGGTATGGCATGATAAGTGTGCTATGAAAGTTGGTACGGACGGGGTACTTTTGGGAGCGTGGACTTCTGTTCAAGGTGCGCATAGTATTCTGGATGTTGGGACAGGAACCGGGTTGGTCGCTTTAATGTTGGCTCAACGTAGTTTGCCGAATACAAATATTGTAGCATTGGAAATTGATGAAGCTGCTGCCGAGCAGGCTAAGGAAAATATTGTTCGTTCTCCTTGGAAGAAGCAGATAGAAGTAGTACAGACTGATTTTAGAAAATATCAATCTCCTGAGAAGTTTGACGTGATTGTTTCTAATCCTCCGTATTTTGTTGATTCATTAGGATGTCCAGATCAACAAAGAAATTCTGCCCGGCATAATGATTCTTTGACTTATGAGGAATTATTGGAAGGAGTAACCGGTTTATTGACAGAAAATGGTACTTTTACGATTGTGATTCCGATGGATGTAGCTGATAGAGTAAAGATGATAGCTTCTGAAAAGAAATTGCAGGCAGTCCGGCAACTAAATGTGATAACTAAGCCCGGTGGTATTCCTAAACGTACTCTGATTACCTTTTCTTTTTCTAATCAGGAATGCATTGTGGAAGAACTATTGACAGAAGTTGCCCGGCATCAATATAGTAAGGAATATATAGCATTGACTCGGGAATATTATCTTAACATGTGAGTAGGGGATTTGTATTCTCTCGATATTAATGTATTTAAAATGATAAATAGAAAGAATCTGATATCGCAAGTACTATAGCTTTTCTCGTCTTTTCAATAGAATTGATGCAATAATGTTTTTTATGATTTTTAAGAGAAATCGTTTTTTAAAGAGATTGACTTCTAAAACAATCATAAAAGACAGAGGATGAATTCACCCTCTGCTACCCAAGCTGTTTGTATCAGGATTTAATTCTTTTACAGCCTCTTCTACTACTTTCTTGGTCGGCTTGCGATAAACCTCTGCCTGTTGTACCGGCATTATCTCATTCATCATTCTTTCATATCCTTTTTGTTCTAACAAATGAATTTCTTTTTCATTTGTTTCTTTTTGTTTTCTTGTTTTCATATGGCTTTTATTTTTTAAGTTTCTACTTTGAAAACAGAAAACAGCAAAAGATAGTTCATTTTACTAGAATATATTTTCGATTAATTCATCTCAATAAACGCATTAATACATATCTTTGTCCATGTAACAGATCCCTCTTTACTTAAATTATGAAAGAAAATAAGTATGATAGTCTTCTTCAAGCAGGATTTGAAATATTCGAATTAATAGAACCACAACCAAACGAAGTGATGTTGAACACTATTCCGGAAATGAAAGATGAGCTTCGACGTCCTATGATGCTTTTGATTTCTGCCAAAAAGAAATATTGAAATGCAAACGAATGAATTTCAGGGTATTGAAAAATAATAAGTAAAAAACATCCGTTTAGCTATTGTCAATTAAAAAATACTCCCTATCTTTGCACCGCTTTTGAAAAGAACAATCCTTCAGAAAGTAGCGGGGTGTAGCGCAGTCCGGTTAGCGCACCTGCTTTGGGAGCAGGGGGTCGTGGGTTCGAATCCCGCTACCCCGACTACAAAGAAAAAGGAAGTTCTGTTAAAAGTTTTTCGGGGTGTAGCGCAGTCCGGTTAGCGCACCTGCTTTGGGAGCAGGGGGTCGTGGGTTCGAATCCCGCTACCCCGACGAAAATATTAAGTCAAGAAATTTAAAAATAAAAAGCTGATGCATACTATGTTTCAGCTTTTTTGGTTTTATACAAATGATAAGTTGATTCTACTTTGTTTGTGAGAGATAAAGAAGGCAATTCTTTGAATTATCTTTGAACTTGTTTATAGATATATATTTCTATTTGTTCATCATCTATAATATAAAGCGGTGCTTTAGGAGAGATAAAGCATAGCTTTACGATATCTAAAGCTATGGGTTATGAATCAGAAACAGATACTTTCTTTTATTTATCGGGGATAGAAGGTGAAGACCTCTCTTTCATGAGTTTTTCATATTATCCACAAGATACACAAAAAGACTGCAATTATTTAGGAAAAGTGAGAATAAACTTACTTCCTTTACCTGATTCTGATTTTACATTAATACTCCCTTCATGTAAAGTCATAATTTGCTTACATAAACTAAGTCCGATACCGGAACCGGATGTTTTGGTAGTAAAGAAAGGTACAAATATCTTATCAAGAACATCGGGCAAAATACCTTCCCCATTGTCAGATACTGTCAGAAGCTTATTGCCAGCAGGCGAAATTATTACTTCTACCCGAATATCCTTATCAGATTGCCTACCACAGGCTTCACGGGCATTTTTCAATAAATTGATGAGAACTTGCTCTATTTGAGCCCGATCTATATATAAGGTTAGGTCTGATGAAGGGATTTCAAAATGGATATATTCTTCCGGGAATAATTTCTTTAAATCCATACACAGTTCCGTGATAGAAACTTTGGTGCAGACAGGAGTAGGGATTCGTGTCAAGCGACGATAATTTTCAACGAACTCCAATAATCCTTTGCTTCTTCTATGAATAGTCTGCATGGCTTGTAACATAATGGAATATTCTTTTTCTCCAAGCAGTTTGGGTATCCCCCTTTCGCTCAGTGTTTCTGAAAGAGAGATAATCGGTGTGATAGAATTCATTATTTCATGCGTCAATACACGTATCAGCTTTTGCCAGGCTTCCATTTCATTTCGTTCCAGTACGGAATGGATGTTTTTCAGGCTGATTATTTGTTGCTCTTTTCCTTGTGTTACAAATTTCGTACAAGAAATAGCCATTTCCAAAACAGTGCTGTTTTGTTCAATACGAATAATAGGAATATCATTAATTGCAGAAGCTCTCAGGAGTGCTTCCGGTAATTGTGAGATCTGTCCTAAATGCGTGACAGCAGCTTGGTTCATCCATTCTATATGTCCGGCTTTGTCGGTAACAAGTACGGCTGTATCTACCTTATTTAATAAGTTTTCGTAATATTGATGTTTGATTTCCTCTGCTAATAATCTTCCCCGAAAATCTTTTAGGCTCTCTGAAAGTTCTTTTGCCCACTCATTCATTATTTTATTTTTAAAAGGCGGGTGGAAAGTTTGCATCATGTCATTGTATCGAAGTCCGTCTGTCAGCCGTCTCAATAAAATTATTTGCTTGAATTGCATACGGTATAGGTGTATACCAAAGGTTATTAATAGTATGATGCAGATAACGGTACTGAACCATAACTGTTTTTGAAACAACAGGCAACTTCCGATAGAAAGCAGCATTATAAATAAGATGTGTAAAATCACTCTGATTGCAAATCGTTTCATAGGCCTAGTTTTTCAAGTTTACGATATAGGGCAAAACGGGTTATGCCCAGATACTCGGCAGCACGGGAGATATTCCCTTCGCTGAGTTTCATTGCTTTCTCAATAGTTTGACGCTCCAGTTGTTCCAGATTCAGTATCATTTCTTCTTCCTTCCTCTGTTTAGGACTGGCATGGAAAAGAAAATTCTCCGGTTTTAATAAAGAGCCGTCTCCTAATATAACAGCGCGCTCTATTGTATGCTGCAATTCGCGTACATTTCCGGGCCAGGCATACTTTAACAGTTTGTTTTTGGCTTCCCGAGTCAGGCCACGCATATCTTTTTTATATTTACGTGCATACCGTTGTAGAAAATATTCAGCTAGTAGAATAATATCATTTCCACGTTCACGGAGTGGAGGAATATGTATTTCAATGGTGTTGATACGATAGAGCAAGTCCTGGCGGAAGTTTCCTTCGTCCACTAGTTGACGGATGTCCGCGTTTGTGGCACAAATCAGGCGGACGTCAATAGGAACAGCCTGCGTACTGCCTAAACGGTTGATTTGTCGCTTTTCAATAGCTGTCAATAACTTCGATTGCATAGGAAGTGAAAGGTTACCGATTTCATCCAGAAACAGAGTTCCGTTAGTGGCAACTTCCATTCGTCCGGCTTTTGATTTTTTTGCGTCGGTGAAAGCTCCTTTCTCAAATCCGAACAGTTCGCTTTCAAAAAGTTGTTCGGGAATACTTCCCAAGTCAATAGTGACAAAAGGTTTGCCGTATCGAGGAGAGCAGCGATAGAGAAGACGGGCGATTACGTCTTTTCCTGTTCCATTTTCTCCTAAAATAAGGATATTGGCATCTGTGCTGCTTAATTTATTTATTGTGGTGAAAACTTCCTGCATGGCAGGAGATTCTCCTATAATATCTCCTTCCGAAGAATTCTGACCGCTAAGTAATTCTACCTGCTCCTTCAAAATGTTTACTTCCCGTTGAGAGTGACGTAATCGCATTCCGGAAGTAAGAGTGGCCAGTAGTTTTTCCTTTTCCCACGGTTTGGGGATAAAGTCTGTTGCACCGGCTTTGATAGCCCGTACTGCTTTATCAGTATCTGCATAGGCAGTCATAAAGATGACAATCGCTTGCGGATCGATTTTCAATATTTGCTTCAAGCTTTCGAATCCTTCCTGACCACTAATAGCGTCACGGCTAAAATTCATATCTAATAAAATAAGATCAGGTTGAAAAGTGGTCATGAAATGTTCGATTCGGTCGGGAGTGGTGGCTACCTTTATTTTTTCTGTGTAAGGTTCCAACAGCAGGTTTAGAGCGAAGAGGACATCTTCGTTATCATCTACTATAAGTATCTTTCCCAGTTTGTTTACTTCTTCCATTCTTTTAGCTAATTAGAATATAATCTTTTTCCTTTACTGCACCGGCAAAGATATGGATAATAATCATGTGTTGTATGTGCGATTACGCACTATTTTCGTGCGTATTTGCACGCTATTTTAAAAAGAAAAACAAGTATATTTCATTGATATACAAATATTTATATAAATGGCACAGGTTTTGAATTATAAATAACAAATAAAACTAAGAATGAATCTGAAAATAATCTGCATAAGTATTGGAATCCTGGCGACGGAATTATTGGCTGCTCAAGATCAGACAACAGAACTGTCATTGGAACAAGTTGTGAAGATTGCTCGTCTAGAGTCTCCCGATGCGCAGACGGCACGTCATAGCTTCCGTTCGGCTTATTGGAATTATAAATATTATCGTGCCAACTATTTACCGACTTTGAACTTGACATCCGATCCTAATCTGAATCGTGCCATTAATAAGATAACAATGGGGGACGGTTCCGTTAAGTTTGTTGAGCAGAATTTGTTGAATACTGATCTGACTTTGAATCTTTCACAAAACATACCTTGGACAGGAGGTTCCTTGTTTCTTGAAACGTCCGCACAACGTATGGATTTGTTCAGCGAACATAAATATTCGTGGCAGACTTCACCTATCATGATAGGATACCGGCAATCGCTTTTCGGCTACAATAGTTTGAAATGGGATAAACGAATAGAACCGGTACGCTATCAGGAGGCAAAGAAAAGCTATGTAGAGACATTAGAACTTGTATCTGCCAATGCGATTAATAAATTTTTTGCTCTAGCCACTGCCCAAAGTAATTATGACATAGCATCCTTTAATTATGCGAATGCCGACACGTTATATCGCTATGCACAAGGACGTTACAATATCGGGACAATAACGGAGAATGAAATGCTGCAACTGGAGCTTAACCGTCTTACAGAAGAAACAAATCGTATGAACGCCCGTATTGAAATGGATAACTGTATGCAGGAACTCCGTTCATATCTGGGCATTCAGGAAGAGAGGGAGATTCGTGTACGTGTCAGTTCCCGGATACCGGATTTCAGTATTAATCTGAATGAGGCGCTAGCATTGGCGTATGAGAATAGCCCGGATATACAAACGATGAAACGGCGCAAGCTGGAAAGTGAAAGTGCGGTTGCGAGAGCCCGTGCCAATGCAGGTTTGAAAGCAGACATTTATCTTCGTTTCGGACTGACACAGACAGCGGATAAATTACCAGAGGCTTATCGAAACCTTTTAGATCAACAATATGTAAGTTTAAGTATCTCCCTACCAATTTTAGATTGGGGACGGGGAAAGGGACAGGTACGGGTAGCCCGTTCTAACCGTGACCTGGTTTATACGCAGGTGGAACAAAACAGGACGGATTTTGAACTGAATGTCCGTAAACTGGTGAAGCAGTTTAATCTGCAAACGCAACGTGTCCGTATCGCTGCCCGTACAGATGAAACCGCCCAACGGAGGAATGAAGTTGCCCGTAAACTTTATATATTGGGAAAATCTACCATTCTTGATTTGAACGCTTCCATTTCAGAAAAAGATAGTGCACGCCGTAATTATGTATCGGCTTTATACAACTATTGGAGTTTGTATTACACACTCCGTAGCATGACACTTTATGATTTTGAGAGTAACAAGTTGCTGACGGAGGATTATAATCTCCTCATTGAATAGGATAGAATGATTTTTTATAATTGATATAAATATAAAAACTATATAACCTCATGGATATAAAATTAGAAAAGAAACCGTGGTACATTCGTTATAGATACTATCTGACAGGAGGACTTTTGTTTATCTCCTTTCTGATTTATGTAATCGTCCTTTCATTAGGTCCCAGGAAGCTGCGTGTTGATGCCGAGAATATTCAGATAGCGGAAGTGAAAGATGCTGACTTTATGGAATATGTAGATGTAGAAGGACTAATTCAACCTATATTGACAATTAAAGTCAATACCCGCGAAGCAGGAAGTGTAGAAAGCATAGTAGGTGAAGAAGGCAGTTTACTTCAGCAAGGTGATACTATTCTTATTCTTTCTAATCCGGACCTACTTCGTAACATTGAAGATCAGCGTGATGAATGGGAAAAACAAATGATTACCTACCAGGAGCAGGAGATTGAAATGGAGCAAAAGAGCCTGAATTTGAAACAGCAGGCCTTGACGAATAATTATGAGCTTGAGCGTCTGAAAAAAAGCATTGCTCTTGACCGTGAGGAATATCAAATGGGAGTAAAGAGTAAGGCCCAGTTGCAAGTAGCTGAAGATGAGTATAATTATAAACAAAAAAATGCAGCTTTGCAACAGGAGAGCTTGCGGCACGATTCTGCTGTGACAATGATTCGTAAAGAACTTATCCGCAACGACCGAGAAAGAGAACGGAAAAAATATGAACGCGTTCATGAACGTTTGAATAATTTAGTGGTAACGGCTCCGATAAAAGGACAGCTTAGCTTTGTGAAGGTTACTCCCGGGCAGCAAGTGTCTTCCGGCGAAAGTATTGCTGAGATAAAGGTACTTGACCAATATAAAATCCATACTTCGCTCAGTGAATATTATATTGACCGGATTACTACCGGATTGCCTGCTACCATTAATTATCAAGGGAAGAAATATCCGTTAAGAATAACGAAAGTTGTCCCTGAAGTAAAAGACCGTATGTTTGATGTCGATCTTGTTTTCACAGATGATATGCCTGATAACGTAAGAGTGGGCAAGAGTTTCCGTGTACAGATAGAACTAGGGCAACCGGAGCAGACGCTTATTATCCCACGCGGCAATTTCTATCAGGCTACGGGAGGACAATGGATTTATAAGGTGAATGCTTCAAAAACAAAAGCTGTTCGTGTACCTTTGTCTGTCGGTCGCCAAAATCCGCAACAATACGAAATTACAGAAGGTTTACGGCCGGGAGATTGGGTTATTACGACGGGATATGATACCTTTGGCGATGCTGAGGAATTAATATTAAGATAAACAGACAACTTTAAACAGATAGTATGAAAACACTGAAATATGCAGTACGCTTTTTATTACGTGCGAAATCATATACGACTATCAATTTACTCGGACTGACACTTAGTCTAGCCTGTTGTATTATCTTGTCCCGTTATATTTATCGTGAAACAACAGTAGATATGCATTGTATAGACCGTAATCAGGTATATGGAGTTCAAGTGTCGTTTGATGGAAACCGGGTGTTGAGTAAGGCAGAAATAGGAAAGCGTGATAGTACTTATATAGATGACAATGTTATACTGACACGTTCAAGTGTAATATTGCTTGAGAATGATTATGTAGATTATCAGACAAATCGTTTTTCTGTACATGCCTTAATAGCTGACAATGCTTATTTCAGACTTTTTCCTTATCAAGTATTGCAGGGAGAGATTTCTTTGGAAGCTCCGGAATCAGCATTGTTAATGGAAGATTTCGCCAAAAAACTTTTTGGTAAAGAAAATCCGCTAGGTAAGGTGTTACGTTTTTCTAACGGTAAAGATATCAAGGTGACAGGTATATTGAAAAAGCCGGTAAATAAACAAACATTCAATTTCGATATAGTACTTTCTCATGCATTTTCGACAGACTGGGGACGGATGCCTTTGGAGTTTATTCAGTTTACTTCTGAGAAGGCAGTGGAACAAGCCAATCAAATAGGGAGTTATCCCCGGTTTATAAATCAAGATTCTCGTTTCGGAGATGTTCGTAAATACACATTCTCTCTTATTCCTGTCAGTCAAATGTATTGGGAGCAAGCATTACTTTACCAAACAGGGCCTAGTATGCTTGTTAGTGGGAATCGTTCTCATCTATTCATTCTTGGAGGAATTTGTTTATTGATACTGTTTGCCGGGATTATCAACTTTATTAATCTTTATTCTGTATTAATGGTGAAACGAGGGAGGACTTACAATCTTCGAAAAGTATTCGGTGCCAGTGGCAATACACTGTTTACGCAAATTTTCACAGAAAACGTTCTACTGATAGCCGTTTCTATTGTGTTTGCATGGTTTATTGTTGAAATAACATCTGTTTTTGTATCCCACTTGTTGGATAGCCGGATAGTCTATACTAAATTCGACTGGATATTGTCGATATCTATCCTGATATTCCTGTCTTTGACTGTAAGCCTGTATTCACATATAAAATGCCAGCGCTCTTTACCGGCTGTTGCTCTCAAGGCATTAGGTACCGATAAACGTTCTATTCGTTTTCGTATGATATTCCTTTTTGTACAATATGTTGTTACCTTTTTATTGGTCTTACTTTCCATCTATTTTAATAAGCAATTCAATTTGATGTTGCAGACAGATCCGGGATTCCGTACAAAAGATATAATTCAGGCAAATATGATATATGAATCGAACGATTATTCTTCGTATACATCTGAAACTGTAAACCAACGTAAAGAAAGAGTTTTAGCGATAGATCAACTGATAGATAATTGTCCGGATATCCAAAGCTGGACAACCGGTTTTTATTCTATTCTTGGGTTTGATTATTCTGCAGGATTTCGAAATGCAAAAGGAGAACTGGTTACGTTGAATCAGAGTTATGTTACCGACAGTTTCTTTAAACTCTTTGAGATTCCTTTTATTGAAGGAGATTTATCGGAAGCAGATAAAGAACAAGGAGGTGAGATTATAGTTGTCAACCGTGCCGCATTGGCCGCTTTAGGCTACACAAGTTGCAAGGGGGCTACTATAATTAATGAGCAGATGAGAAAGATAAAACCCGATTTACAGGCACAGCCTATTGGTGCCGTAATAGAAGATTATTATGATAGACATGTAGGATTGGGTGCTCGCCCTATGGTATTTATCGTAAATAAACGGTTGAAGGGAGATTACTATCAGATTGCTTGTTATCCGGGGAAAACTCAGGTAGTCATCAATTATCTTAAAGATATTCAGAAAAAAGTATATGGTACGGAAGATTTTAAATACTCACAATTGGATGATGATGTGGCGGCACTCTATAAAAACGACCGGCGAATAGCCATGGTATATGCTATTTTTGCATGTATTGGAATTATAATAATCTGTCTCGGATTATTCGGTATTTCATTATTTGATATTCGTCAGCGCTATCGGGAGATTGCAATTCGTAAAGTAAACGGTGCATTGGTGAAAGACTTGTACTTGCTGCTTGGATGTAAATATTTGGTTGTATTGGGAAGCGCTTTTGCAGTATCTATTCCATTGTCCTGCTACTTGATTTATCAGTATACTAAAGCCCTTGTGATAAAAGCTCCGTTAAGCATGAATGTCTTTCTGATAGCATTGCTCGTAGTAAGTTGTATCTCTTTAGGCACACTGTGCTGGCAAATAAAAAAGGCATCACGTATTGACCCGGCCAAAATAATGAAAATAGAATAAAAATAATAATATATGATACGACACTATTTGAAAGTTGCTTTTCGTAATTTACTGAAATACAAGACCCAAAATATAATTTCTATCATCGGTCTTGCGGTAGGATTACTATGTTTCTGCATATGTATGTATTGTAGTCGTTTTGTTGAGACCACCAACCATTGTTTCAGTAATTACACTCGCATTGTGGAATTAAACCTTTATGATTATCAGACGGAAACATATTTTTCCGGTACACAAGTGGCTTTATCCGAAGAACTCCGCACATGGGCAATGGGAGAGGTGGAAGCAATTTCTTGTATGACATACTCGCGTGAACGTTCTTATCTTGCCGAAATTTCAGAGGAAAAATCATTACCATACGAACTTGAAACGATAGAAATAGATACTTTATACAATAAGGTATTCACTCCCCAAATAGTAGCCGGAAATTGGAAGACGGCAAGCCGGACATCTAATGCCGTTATTTTAAGTGAATCTACTGCCATAAAGATATTCGGTAAAATAGAAAGTGCTATCGGTAAGCATCTGACTTTGGCGCGACGACTCCATACTTCGCCTGAAAGTACTCCGAAAACAGGAGGTATTGTTTATACGGTACAGGCAGTAATGAAAGATATCCCGCTAAACAATGGTTTTAGTTTTATGACGCATACTGATGCAATGGTTCTGAACGATAGTGAAGGACTTTTCCGAAGTACGAAACGTCACGATATGACAGGAGCCAGAACCTATGTCTTGCTTTCTCCCAATACGAATATAGCTGAACTGGAGCAGCAGTTTGCTAAGCGTAATTATAGTTATACTATGTATAATCAGTCTTATGCGGTTGTTGCTAATTATATTAGCGACAGGGCACAGAAGAAAGGTGCTTTTGTGTTGGGATGGGTGACAGGAATAGTCGGTACATTGATATTACTGGTCGGACTAATCAATTTCTTTCACTTTCTGATCGGTTCTTTTCTTAATCGCACTAAAGAATACAGTATTATGAAAATGGCAGGATGTAATTGGAAACAACAATTCTGCCTGCTGTTTGTACAATCATTGATTGTGGTGGTTATATCTTCCTTTTTAGTAATATGGGGAATAGAATTGATTGGCAACCGAATGGATTTTTCTCTACAGGGCATTACAATGACTTTTCCGCCCGAAATTCTTTTGATACACGCTATGCAATATATCATTCTTCTTATATTGCTCTGTGCTGCAATTTGTCTGTTTGTATCTGTCCGTATTCGCAGAATTTCGATACAAACAGGCATTCATGGAGGAGTAAATAAACGTCGAGGTAAGCAGTGGGGACGTAACCTTATGCTGGGAATCCAGTTCTTTATCTGCTGGATATTTGTATCATTCACTGTCGCATTGTTTTTACAGTCGGAGAAAACAACCCAAACATTGTTTCATACGCTTAACCAAAAAGAAAAAGAAGCGATTCTTAGCATTCCATTAGACTATTCGTTTATGAAAAATGAAGAGAAGTTAAGTGTGGTAGAACGTTTTCAGCAACATGCAGGGGTAAAAGATGTCTTATTGGCAGATATTGCTTATACACAAGGAGTATCCGGAAACCTGTTGATGACCGAGAAAGGGAATGACAACTCCTGGACTGATATCAATATTATGTGCGTTCCGCTGAATTTCTTTGCTTTTATGAATATTCCGATAGAGGAGGGCAGAACTATCCGGACAAAAAATGACCTTGTCATGGATAAAGTATGGCAAAACAAACAAAAGAAGAATGTAATTGGAATGAATTTTTATGACCAAAATAATGATTATACCGTATGTGGAGTTTGTACTCCTTTCCAGGCTGATGTCCATTATCATAGTGGCGGCTATGCTTTTATGCTCTATGATCCTTCTGAATATGTTGGCCATTGCTATGTAAAATGTTACCCTGAACAACAAAAAGAAGTCGTAAAGTGGATTGAGAAAATCCGTCGTGAAGTACTTCCGGAGAATATATCGTATCAGGTTCGTACATTTCAAGACGACCTATATGAAATACAGGCTATGGAATATATGCTGAAAGATACTATCCTGTTTTTCGCAATCGTCAGTATCATCATTACCTTGTTGGGTGTATATTCCAGCATTACCCTCGATACTGAACGTAGACAGAAAGAAGTGGCTATCCGTAAAGTAAATGGAGCCGGAATGTCGCATATTATCTGGTTGTTTGCCCGTTTGTATATAACTTTGTTGATGGTTACCGCAGCTCTATCCTTTCCGTTAGTATACCTAGTGTTACAGCTATGGAAACAAATATATACGGTATTCTTTAACTGTGGATTCTGGTTCTGGACAGGGATTTTTATATCTGTTGCTATGATAACGGCACTAACGATTTGGTTCCGTATCTTGAAGATTGCCAGAGTTAATCCGGTGGAGTCTATCAAAAATGAATAGGAAAACCATATTTGAATTAGAAAATAAAAGAAAACAAAATGATACAGCATTATTCAAAAGTTGCTTTACGCAATTTGATGAAATATAAAACCCAAAATCTTATATCAACCATAGGCTTGGCTGTGGGACTGCTATGCTTCAGTATTTGTTTCTATTGTAGCCGCTATATGCAGAGTGTTGACCAATGTTTTAATAATTATCATCGTTTGGTAGACATCAATTTAGCTGATGAAGGTAGGATGTTATCCGGTACTCCTGCAATATTGGCGGAGAAGTTGACAAAAGAATATGGACATGAAGTAGAAGCATATTCCAGAGTTGCTTATGCACGGCAACGGCCTTTTGATGTGTATACAAATGATGAAAAGAAACTACCCTATACATTTGAATGCATAGAAGTCGACTCGTTTTTTAATCGTTTGTTCACTCCGACTGTTGTGGCAGGTTCGTGGAGAGTGGCAGCCTATACTCCTAATGCGGTAGTAATAACAGAAAGTACAGCACGCAAATTATTTCCATATAATCAGGAGGCTATCGGTAAACGTATGGTGATGACAAGCAAAATATGGTCTTCTCCGAAAACAACTCCTGATAGCGGAGGTATCTCATACACAATTCAGGCTGTGATTAAAGATATTCCAGCCAATGTCAGTATGAACTTCATGCGGACAATTGAAGTTCTCATTCTGAACGATAGTGAAGGATTATTTAAAATGACCGGTAATAATGACCAGACAGGCGTTTATACTTACGGATTGCTTCATGAAGGCAGAACAGCCAAAGATTTAAATGAAGTGTATAGAAAGAGTAATGTCACTCACCGAATGTTTAATTGCGATTATGACCTGATTGTTTCTCCTATTGGAAAAAGTAATGGCAACTCTGACATGATAACCATCTTTAGCTCAATAACTAGCATTGTAGCAGTTTTAATCTTATTAGTTGCTTTACTAAACTTTTTCCATTTTCAGATTGGAAGTATAATCAATCGCCAACGGGAATTTACAATTCGGAAGATAATAGGAAATGATATGTTTCATCTGGCAATGATGCTTTTTGTGCAATTGTTTTTGGTCATTGTAATCGCTTCTTTATTTATGTTCGGACTCATAGAAATATTGTCTTCCGGAATGCATATCTCATTGTCTGATTTAAGCTTGTCCATTGATAGAGAGCGTTTGATGTTACAAGCCGGACAATATATTATCATTCTTCTCATAGCAACATTTGTGATCTGTTTTTCTGTTGCTTTTTATATCCGTAGGGTAAACATACAATTAGGCATGAGCAATGGGCTTAAAAGTAAAAAGCATTTCTTTCGTAATAGCATGTTAGGAATCCAGTTTTTCATTTGTTGGCTATTCGTTTCTATGACTGTCGCTCTTTATTTACAAACAAATACTACAATATCTACGCTGTACAATACGTTGACTAAAGCGGAGAAAAATAGCATATTAAGTCTTAAATTGGACTATACTTTTATGAAAAATGAAGAAAAAGTTGCGCTTGTTGAACGTATCCGGCAGTATTCAGGCGTGAAAGATGTCTTACTTTCTGAAGACGGTTACTTAAATGGTAGTCCGGATCGTACAGGCATACAATTAGATAAAGACTCGGATAGGTGGCTGGAAATAAATATAATGAGGGTAACGCCTGATTTTATTTCTTTTATGAATATCCCCTTGTCAGCAGGACAAAATATGGAAGGCAATAATGATATATTGGTCGATGAAATATTTATGAATGAAAAAGAAAATATACTGGGGACTACTCTTTATCATTATAAAGACGCTTATACTGTACGCGGTATATTGTCTTCTTTTACTCCCTCGGTTTATGCTTATAAAGAGGAGCAGACTCCTTATGTTTTCTTTCCTATGAAAGATAATGGAAATGTAGGTCATTGTTATATCAAGTGTTACACAGATAAAAAGGAAGAGGTCCGCCAATGGATGACCCAACTTTTGCAGGAAGTGTTACCGGAAAGTGTTGAGCCCGAAATAACAACTTTTTTGGATGATATCATTGAACAACAGGCCATGGAAACTAAATTCAAGAATATAACTTTATTTTTCTCTATTGTAAGTCTGATTATAACTTTATTGGGAGTATATTCAGCTATTACTCTTGACACCGAACGTCGGCAGAAAGAAGTGGCAATCCGGAAAATAAACGGAGCGGGAATAAAACAGATTATCTTACTGTTTTCCCGGTTGTATATGTTACTTTTGACAACATCGGCTTTATTAGCTTTTCCTGTGGTATACGTCATTCTCCATATGTGGAAAGAAATATATCAGATATTCTTTAATGACGGGATATTATATTGGGTAGGAATATTTGTAGGAGTAACTTTATTGACTGCACTAACCGTTATCTTTAGAATCCTAAGGATTGTACGACTCAATCCTGCGGAAGTTATCAAGAATGAATAAATTCAATAATTTTTAAATAGTACAATTATGATTAAAACAATTAATTTACAGAAGATTTTCAAGACAGAAGAAGTGGAAACTTGGGCATTGAATAATGTCAGTATTGAAGTGAAACAAGGTGAGTTTGTTGCTATTATGGGACCTTCCGGCTGTGGAAAGTCAACGTTACTTAATATTCTGGGACTGTTGGACAATCCGACAGGAGGAGAGTATTATCTGAATGGAATGGAAGTTTCGAAGTACACGGAATCGCAGCGTACAAATCTCCGTAAAGGAGTCATTGGTTTTGTATTTCAGAGTTTCAATCTGATAGATGAACTGAACGTATATGAAAACATTGAATTACCTCTGCTCTATATGGGTATCTCAGCTTCCGAACGTAAAAAGAGAGTGGAGACTGCCATGGAACGAATGGCTATTACTCATCGTAGCAAACATTTCCCCCAACAATTGTCAGGTGGTCAGCAGCAACGTGTCGCTATCGCCCGTGCAGTAGTTGCCAACCCTAAATTGATCCTTGCCGATGAGCCTACCGGTAATCTGGACTCAAAGAATGGTAAAGAAGTAATGGGGCTATTGAGCGAATTGAATAAGGAAGGAACAACGATTGTAATGGTAACGCACTCCCAGCATGACGCCGGTTACGCTGATCGCGTCATCAATCTGTTCGACGGACAAGTAGTAACTGAAGTCAGCATGTAACATTAAAAGAGTATGATGATAAAACATTATCTAAAAGTAGCTTTCCGCAATCTGGCGAAATATAAGGTGCAAAGCATTGTGAGTATTTTAGGATTGGCAGTAGGCTTTGTATGCTTTGCATTGTCTACTTTGTGGATTCGTTATGAAATGACTTATGATACTTTTCACGAAGGTGCGGAACGTATTTATCTGGTGCGTGCACATTATGCACATGAACCTGGTAAGATATCCAATTCTACTCCTTATCCTTTAGCTGATTATTTACAGAAAGGTAATCCGGAAATAGAGGCAATGGCTTCTACTTCCGTACAGAAAGTTAAATTTCGTGTGAAGGATACTGAGAAGGATGTTGTGTCGGCTGCTGCAGATTCTGTTTTGATGAACTTTTTTAATATACGAGTATTAAGAGGAACAGTGAACTTCTTGAAGGGAACCAATGGGGAAATTGCTATAACAGAAGAATTTTCTAAAAGGATATTTGGAGAGGAAGAGGCATTGGGTCGGGAGGTAGAGGTTAGTGGACATGCTTCTAAAGTTGGAGCAATCGTGAGTGGCTGGTCTTCTCATTCCAATATTCCATATAGTATATTAACTTCTGCCAGACATTATACACAATGGGGGAGTGCGAATGAAAACTTATTTGTTCGCATTCGTAAGGGGACAAATGGGGAAGAATTTCAGAAAAAAATTGCTGCTCTCCGTATCAATGATATTGAGAAGGAAAATGAATTGGGAGAGCTATTATTGACCCCGCTATCGGCTTTACGCTATTCCGGTTATGTATCTCGGGAAGATACCGTGATTACTTTTAGCTATATCTTATATTTTTCATTAGCCGGTGGATTGGTCATTATCTGTTCGTTATTTAATTATTTGACTCTCTATATCAGTCGGTTATATATGCGTAGGCGTGAAATGGCACTTCGCAAAGTGAATGGAGCAGGTAATAAAGATTTGTTTGTTCAGTTGACCGTTGAACTATTGATTGTTCAGTTTATAGCTTTGGTAGCCGGATTGTTCTTTATTGAAATATATATGTCCCGTTTCCTCGAGTTCACACGAATAGCTCCCAACTCTTATTATGGAGAGATTTTAGTATATCTGTTTATTGTGATAGCTTTGTCTCTTTTGTTGGCTCAGATACCACTATATCATTTTCGTCGCCGAACTTTGCAAGACGCTGTCAAAGGGAAAGTTTCAGTAAACAGACCGTATGCTTTCCGTAAGTTCGGGATTGTTATACAATTGATAGTCAGTCTTGTTTTCATATTCTGTACAGTGGTTATAATGAAACAGATTTATTTCCTGAAGCATACAGACTTAGGAATGGAACGTCATAATATTGCCAATGTTGCATTATGGAGAGGTGATATAAAACAGTGGGGCGGTAAGATAGCAGCTTTACCTATGGTGACCGAAGTTCTGCCTCCCCGTTATTTTCCGATTATCCCTACCGGACCAATGATGTATGCGGAAATGAACCATTGGGAGGATATGTCTGAAGCAGTAGAAGAACCTATAACTGTTGGCATAATGCCTGCAATGAAGGATTTCTTTGATTTTTATGATTTGAAATTAATTGAAGGCGAACTGCTCTCAGAAAAGAATGCTCCCAATGATATTGTAATTGATGAAAATACACTTCGGATATTTGGTTGGAACCAAGGAGTAGGAAAGACTTTGGGATATGAGAAGGATGGCAAAATTCTTCATTCATATAGAGTGGTAGGAGTTGTCCGGAATTTCTGTTATCAACCGCCTACAAGTATTCCGGGATGTATCGCTTTACAACAACCTCAAGCACAAAATTATCTGCTGTTTCGTGCCAGTATTTTGTTTAAATTTGAGGAAGGTTCCTGGCGCGAATGCCGGAAAGCGATTGAGGCCATGCATAAAGAAGATTTTCCGAATGCCTATTTACGATTGTTTAATGAGGAGGAAGAATATGATAAGTATCTCCGTTCGGAAAGTGCTTTAATGAAGCTGTTGACTTTCGTATCATTAGTTTGTATTCTGATCTCTTTGTTCGGAATATTCTCATTGGTTACATTATCTTGTGAACAACGTCGTAAGGAGATTGCCATACGTAGAGTCAACGGAGCACAGGTATATCATATTCTTCATCTATTTTTCCGTGAGTATTTATTGTTGCTGGCAACAGCTGTTATAATAGCTTTTCCTGTCGGATACGTTTTAATGAAACAATGGATTGATCGGTATGTAAGGCAAACGCCGATTGAGGTATGGATATATGTAGCTATATTTGGAATTATAGGATTTTTTATCTTACTATGTATAGGCTGCCAAGTATGGAAAGCTGTTTTGCAGAATCCGGCAGAAGTAATTAAGAATGAATAATAATTAATGGTGATATTATGATTACACATTATTTAAAAGTAGCTTTTCGTAACTTAGTAAAATACAAAACGCAGACACTTATCAGCATAATTGGATTATCGGTTGGTTTTACTTGCTTTGCGCTTTCCGTATTATGGATTCGTTATGAAATGACGTATGATAATTTTCATGAAGGAGCAGACCGTATTTATCTGGCAGGTGATAAATTTGATTTGCAAGGAGACGGATTCTCTTATTATTCGTCAAGTTTGTTGGCTGATTATATAATGAAAAACTGTCCGGAAGTAGAAAAGGCTTGCCATATAATACAAAAAAACATAATACCCATTGAATATGAGAAAAATGTATATCAGACACAACAATTAAGAGTTGATTCAAACTTTGTCTCAATCTTTAATATTATTGTATTAGAAGGAAGCAACCGTATGAGATTAGAGAATAACCAGATTGCTATTACTGATAAAATTGCTAAGCAAATATTTGGAACTGAATCTCCGATAGGTAAGCAATTGATATTTCCTAATACAAATAATACAAAGATGACAATAGTTGCAGTGGTAAAATCATGGGAAGGTCATTCTTTATATCCTTTTGATATATTATTACCTTATGAGGATCAAGATCCACATTGGGGGAGTCAACGAAGCCATACACTTTTCCGTATTTACCCTAATAGTGATATAAATGCATTGGAGAAAAGATTGGCTAAATATGAAGTGCAACAAGACTCATATAAACAGTTAATGTCTACTCCTATTGCTTTATTATCTACCTTACGAAGTACACATCCGAGAGAAGATGTTAATGTCAAATTGAATCACATTCGTCTTTTTGCCTGGATTGGAGCTTTGGTTATTATTTGTGGATTATGTAACTATTTAACAATGCTTGTTACTCGTATTCGAATGCGAAAACGTGAATTGGCATTACGGAAAGTAAATGGAGCTTCTAATGGTAGTTTGCTGTCATTGCTTCTTTGGGAATTGGTATTGTTACTCATTGTATCATCGGGATTAGGACTTATGATAATAGAACTCATTTTACCGGGCTTTAGATCTCTATCACAAATAGCCGAGGATACTTCATTCTATTATAGTGAAACGCTTATGTATATATTATTATTAATATTGATAACTATAAGTCTGGCAGCCATACTTATCCGATATGTCAGCAAGCAGTCTTTGCTTGATAGTATTAAACATAAATCAAATCTTCATCTTTCCGGTTGGTTTTATAAAGGAAGTGTTTCCTTTCAATTATTTGTTAGTATTGGTTTGGTGTTTTGTACTATGGTGATGATGAAACAGCTGGATTATCTATTGAATTCAAAAGAACTTGGGTTGAATAGACATAATATAGGAGTTATAGCTTCCGGTTATGGATTTGAAGGTGTTCCTTTTAAAGAAATTCTGGAACAAATGCCTGATGTTATAGAATGTTTATATGGCTTTTATACTCCTATTCCTAAAATGTCATTTTATAGTTATGAAGTGAGGGAATGGGAAGGACAGGCGGACAAAGAACAACGTATCAAGTTAGAGAAGGAAACCATCAATCAGGATTATGCTAATTTTTTCCAAGTTGAAGTTTTGGAAGGTAATATGTTGGATGAAAAAGACGGGAAAGAGGCGGTCCTTATAAATGAAGCTGCGGCAAAGGCTTTTGGTTGGGATCATCCTATTGGAAAGAAGATACACCTGAACGAAAAATGTATAGTAAAAGGGGTTATTAAAAATATTTATTATAATGCCCCGATACATCCGGTTACTCCAGCTATATTCTTCTTGCCGGACAACAAGCAAAAAAGTGAAAGTAGAGGTCATTTGATTTTTAAGTTTAAAGAGGGTACCTGGAAAAATGTTTCTCAAAAATTGAGAGAAGAAGCTTATAAAGTTAATCCGAATGCAGAATTACGTTTGATTAATATGGAGGAGAAATACGATGAGTACATGAAATCGGAAAATTCTTTAAATATGCTATTGAGTATTGTTTCCTTTATATGTATAGCAATTGCCGTATTCGGCATCTTTTCTTTAGTTACTTTATCGTGCGAGCAACGTCGTAAAGAGATTGCTATTCGTAAAGTCAATGGTGCCAGTATAGGAACAATTCTGAATTTATTCTTTAAAGAATATCTGCTTTTGCTTATCATTGCATCATGTATCGCTTTTCCATTAGGATACGTCATTATGAAACATTGGCTTGAAAGTTATGTAAAACAGACTCCGATAAGTCTTTGGATATATGGAGGAATATTTATTGTAATGCTTCTTATCATTTTCCTGAGCATTATTTGGAGAGTATGGAAAGCAGCCCGGCAGAATCCGGCAGAGGTGATTAAAAGTGAGTAAGAATATTATTTAATAAAAGCAATATGAAGAACCAGTTATCAGCTATCAAGGCCCTGTTTCGTTTTAGAATTTATACGATAATAAATATTATAGGGCTTGCGATTAGTGTAGCGGCAACATTAATAATCGTACGTTATATTCATCAGGAAGTGACCGTAGACCACTTTTGCAAGGATCTGGATCAATTATATATATTGACAGCTCAAAGAAGTAACGGTCATATTTCAATAATTGACAATACGGACAGGAATAATGATCCTAATTTTATTGATCCGATGAAGAATCCGGAAGTAGAAAAGTATTCATATTGCATTTCTTTTAAGGATGATTATATCATAGTTGATGATCACCGTTTTCAAGCCAATGTTTTAGTGACCGATAGTTTCTTTCTACAACTAATGGATTATCCTGTCATTTCAGGCATTAAGACTATTCAACGTCCGGATGATGCGATCATTACCCGAAAATATGCTAAACATCTTTTTAAGGATGAAAACCCGCTTGGAAAGCAACTTGTTTCTTCCGCAGGCTATACACTTACTATACGGGGAATTGTAGATGAACCGGATACCAAATCCTCTTTGCAGTTTGATTTGATAACTCCTGTGAATCAGGGAAAATATATGGATTGGAGCCGAATGGGATTTTGTATAACACGTTTGGTTAAGGGTACGGAGTTGGCTAAGTTTAATGAAAAAATCTCTAAACCACAGTCATTGATTTGTTTTAGTCATTCACCTATACAATTCAGGCTTTTTCCATTGAAAGAGCTATATTTTAATAAGGTGGTAAGCTCTGCATCCGGTTTCTTCTTAAGAGGGAATAAAGAACATGTTATTGTGTTGTCTGTTGTAGCATGTATGCTGTTGCTGGTCGGAATTTTCAATTTTATCAATATCTACACGGTTATTATACTGAAGCGGGCGCGTGAGTTTGGAGTTAAAAAGGTGTATGGTGCGAATGGTATTCAAGTATTTTCCCAAATATATGCAGAAAATCTATGTATGGTTGCTACTTCAATGCTGATTATATGGATGCTGATAGAGGTTACAGCAGGGTTATTCGCAACTGTATATTCAATACCCGTGAAACCGGATCTAAAGTTTGATTTACTACTGTCTCTTATTATATTATTCGGGTTACCGTTAATTACGTCTATCTATCCCTTTTTAAGATACAATTACTCTTCACCTATCACCTCATTGCGTTCAGTCAGTGTCGGGGGACATTCCATTGTGTCTCGTGCATTTTTTCTATTCGTTCAATATATCATCACTTTCTGTTTAATTGTGGTTTCCTTGTATTTTGTGCGCCAGTTATATACTATGCTTCATGCTGATTTGGGTTATCGGGCAAAGGATATTATATCTTGCCAATTCCTGTCACACGAGACACAAAACAGGAGGTATGCAAGTGATGAAGAATGGCAGAAAGAGCACGATTTGGAACAGCACAAAGAACAAGTTATTAAGCAGAAAATGAATGCGTGTCCTTTGTTCGTTACATGGAGCTATGGTGAAATTCCTATAAATCTGGAACCTTACATTAACTTGGAAGCGGATAACGGAGAAAAACATAAAGTAGCCCTTATGAATGCCGATAAAGAGTATATGGATATGTTCGGATTGAAACTGAAAGAAGGGAGGGAGTGGAACGACAAAGATCAGTTTGCCCAGTATAAAATGATTATCAACGAAACAGCTAAGAAGTTATTTCAAATAAAGAATATAGAGGAGGCTTCATTACAGCCGGAATCACGTTTGTGGTGGAGTATGGGAATAGATGAAGGGAAAAATCCTCCTTTCGAGATAGTAGGAGTAATAGAGGATTTTCGGACAGGACATTTGGCGAAAGGAGATGCTCCTTTAGCTATATTATATGATAAAGGAGATAATCCTACTAACCCTTTGATAGCGACAATTGTGGAAGGAAAGCGTAAAGAAGCGGTTGATTTTCTGAAAGAGTTGCATGATGAAGTGTTGGGACAGGGAGAATTTGATTACTCGTTTGTGGAAGATGAAGTGAAAAAGTTGTATGATGAAGATAAAAGAGCCACTCAGATCTATGTCACTTTTGCCGGACTGGCTATCTGCATATCCTGTCTCGGCCTGTTCGGTCTGTCGTTGTATGATATTCGCCAGAGATATCGGGAGATAGCCTTGCGCAAGGTAAATGGCGCTACAGGCAAACAAGTGGCCTTATTGCTGGTACGGAAGTATCTATATATACTGGGGGCGGCATTTGCAGTTGCTATTCCTTTGGCCTATTATATCATTCATGATTATACCAAGGACTTTACAGTGAAAGCTCCAGTCGGAGTCGATATATTTATAACAGGTTTTATTCTTACATTAATAATCTCTTTAGGAACATTGTTATGGCAGGTTCGTAGGGCTGTCCGCATCAATCCGGCATTGATAATGAAGAGTGAATAAATACAATGTTTTTTGTTGTTTTTAGTTTAAAAGACAATTGAATAAATTATCTTTGCACTATTCCAATTTTATATCAAATAGGAGAATGTGTATGAATAGAATGAAAGTTTTTTTATTGTTGGCAGTTATGATTGGTTTTAGTTCATGCCAGTCGAGAAGTAAACAAAACATAGAGCAGGAGGTAGAAGTTGACAGTTTGTCGACTAACCCAACTGAAGAGATAAAAATAATAACCGGAGTTGTAAAGGACGCTTCAATGAATAACTTTATGCTAATTACCTTGCAAGGAGATACACTCTTTATTAGTACAATGGATCAAGAGCCAAACGATGTAGCAGGCTTTGAGTTAGGAGATACGGTGAGAGTGAATTATATAGAAGAGGAGGAAGAACCCGGGTTAAATACTATACCGACCGCTCAAAAAGTGATTGTGATAGGAAAGAAAAACCGGAATCAATAAATAATTAATCTAACAATAACGTAGAATTATGAAAAAGAAAATGTTGGCAACAACTTTGTTGACAGGGCTATTGGCTGCATGTAGTGGAAACTCTGCTTCCGTCACAGGAGTATGGATTGAGCCTATCCCAGGAATGGAAGACCAAGTGCAGGGTATTAAACTGGAAGAAGGTGGTATTGCATCTTCCGTTAATATGGCTACATTAGTTTATAAAAATTGGAAGCAGGAAGGTGATCAACTGATTCTGGCAGGAAACAGTATTGGCAATGGGCAGACAATTGAGTTTATAGATACAATGAAGATAAAAAAAATAACGGCTGACTCGTTAGTTTTGGATAATCGGGGAATGGAGATTCGCTATGCGAAACAGAAATGATGTAATTTAATATGTGAACATACATTTCATCCAATAAATAAAAAAAGCTACTTCCCTTTTTATGGAATCAGGAAAGTAGCTTTTTTATATGATTCTAATACTGATTACAAAATATCCAAAGCCTTGAATGCTTTTACTAACTTCTCAACAGCACGGTCAATCTGCTCTTTTGTATGAGTAGCCATTAATGCCACACGCACCAATGTGTCTTGTGGAGCACATGCGGGTGGAATAACCGGATTTATGAATACCCCTTCATCGAAAGCCAGTTTAGTAACCATGAAAGTCTTGTCTGTATCACGTACATAAAGAGGAATGATAGGTGATTCGGTAGCACCGATTTCGAAACCTGCCTCACGGAAACGTTTCAAAGCATAGTTGGTAGCTTCCCACAGAGCTTCGAGTCTTTCCGGCTCATTCTGAATGATATGAAGAGCTTCTAAAGCAGATGCAGTAGCAGCCGGAGTATTGGATGCACTAAATATATATGTGCGAGCATTGTGACGCAACCAGTTGATGATAGAAGAGTCAGCAGCGATAAAACCACCGATAGAAGCCAAAGACTTGCTGAAAGTACCCATAATCAGATCAATCTCATGAGTTAATCCGAAGTGGTCACAAACACCGCGTCCCTGCTTTCCGAATACACCTAAACCATGAGCTTCATCTACCATGATAGTAGCATTGTACTTATGTTTCAAACGTACAATTTCAGGTAAGTTTGCCAAATCGCCTTCCATGGAGAATACGCCGTCAACGATAATCAGTTTTACTGAATCTGGATTGCACTTTTGCAGTTGCTTTTCCAAATCAGCCATATCATTGTGCTTATATTTTAATTGCTGGGAGAAGGAAAGACGACGACCGTCTACGATCGAAGCGTGGTCACGATCATCACAAATGATATAATCATTGCGGTCTGTCAATGCAGGAATAACTCCGGAATTAACTGTGAAACCAGTTGAGAAACAAAGCGCTTCATCTTTACCTACAAAGGCGGCCAGTTCTTTCTCCAGTTGGACATGCAGATCAAGCGTACCGTTCAAAAAACGTGAACCGGCACAACCGGAACCATACTTGTGCATGGCTTGTATACCTGCTTCAATAACTCTTTCATCTCCCGTAAGGCCAGTGTATGCGTTGGAACCGAACATCAACACTTCGTGTCCGCCCATTTCTACTTCTGTACCCTGTTTTCCTTCAATCTCACGGAAATATGGGTAAACGCCCTGTGCCATAAACTTTTGTGGCAGGTCGTACTTAGCTAACTTCTCTTGTAATAATCCCATGAATTATAATTTATTATACTCATACTCAGATCACTCGCTGATGATCTAATAATCCTTTTTTCTTAACAAGTGTTTAAAACAGGGGGCAAAGATAACAAAATTTGCTTTTATCTGTTCTTTTTAAGGGAAAAAAGTTGCCTTCGTATGATTAGAAACCTCTAATAGATTAAAATTTAATATATTTGTATTACTTTTGTCGTCTACAATCGACAAGAATAGCATGAACGAAAGAATGAAGAAAATAATATTCGTCGTCAATCCTATTTCGGGTACACAAAGTAAGGAATTGATTCTTAGCTTGCTGAATGAAAAAATAGACAAGGCGAGATACTCTTGGGAAGTAGTGTATACAGAGAGAGCCGGTCATGCAGTAGAAATAGCCGCGAAAGCTGCCGAGGAAAAGGCAGATATAGTAGTAGCTATCGGAGGAGACGGAACGATCAATGAGATAGCTCGTTCGTTGGTGCATACGGATACCGCTTTGGGAATCATTCCTTGTGGCTCGGGCAATGGACTTGCACGGCACCTGCATATACCCATGGAACCGAAGAAAGCATTGGAAGTGCTTAATGAAGGTTGCATGGACGTAATAGATTATGGCAAGATTAACGGAACAGATTTTTTCTGTACCTGCGGAGTCGGCTTCGATGCTTTTGTTAGCTTGAAGTTTGCGCATGCCGGCAAACGTGGGTTATTGACTTATCTGGAAAAGACATTGCAGGAAAGTCTTAAATATCAGCCAGAAACTTATGAACTGAAAACGGAAAATGGAGTAACCAAATACAAAGCTTTTCTTATTGCATGCGGTAACGCTTCGCAGTATGGAAACAATGCATATATCGCTCCGCAAGCTACACTGACAGATGGATTGCTGGATGTGACCATTCTCGAACCGTTTACCGTTTTAGATGTTCCTTCACTCGCTTTTCAGTTATTCAATAAGACTATTGATCAGAATAGCCGTATCAAAACATTCCGTTGTAGACGATTGTGTATTCGTAGAACCGCTCCGGGTGTGGTACATTTCGACGGTGATCCTATGGAAACGGATGCTGATGTGAATATTGAATTGATTCAGAGAGGTTTGCGTGTGGTAGTGCCACAAGCAGCAGAAAAAGATGCGGCAAATGTGCTTCAAAGAGCACAGGAGTACATGAACGGAATCAAATTAATGAATGAAGCGATTGTAGATAATATAACAGATAGAAACAAGAAGATATTAAAGAAACTGACGAAAAAGGGGTAATAAATTTATTAATTACTACTCACGAATTACAAATTATTGCGTACTTTTGCAAAGTTTTGGCTCGTCCAAAATTAGAAACACGAGTGATAATTATCTAAATAATAAAATATATGTTCAGAACGCATACATGTGGAGAACTGAGAATCTCTGACGTAAATAAGCAAGTTACGTTGTCCGGCTGGGTGCAACGCAGCCGTAAAATGGGGGGCATGACCTTTATTGACCTTCGCGACCGTTACGGTATTACCCAATTGGTTTTTAATGAAGAAGTAAACGCAGAACTCTGTGAACGTGCCAATAAATTGGGACGTGAATTCGTTATTCAGGTGAAAGGAACGGTAAACGAACGTTTCAGCAAGAATGCAAATATTCCTACCGGAGACATTGAAATCATTGTTTCCGAACTGAACGTACTGAATACTGCAATGACTCCTCCGTTTACAATTGAAGATAACACGGACGGCGGTGACGATATCCGTATGAAATACCGTTATCTGGATTTGCGTCGTAATGCTGTCCGCTCTAATTTGGAGTTACGTCATAAGATGACAATCGAAGTCCGTACCTATCTTGACAAGTTAGGTTTCATCGAAGTAGAAACGCCTGTATTGATCGGTTCCACTCCGGAAGGTGCACGTGATTTTGTTGTGCCTTCACGTATGAACCCGGGACAGTTCTATGCACTTCCACAGTCTCCGCAGACTTTGAAGCAACTACTAATGGTTTCTGGTTTCGACCGTTATTTCCAGATTGCAAAATGCTTCCGCGATGAGGACCTGCGTGCCGACCGTCAGCCGGAATTCACACAGATTGACTGTGAAATGAGTTTCGTTGAGCAGGAAGACATTATCGCCACTTTCGAAGGAATGGCTAAACATCTGTTTAAAACCCTTCGTGGTGTGGAACTAACCGAACCGTTCCTGCGTATGTCTTGGGCAGATGCCATGAAATATTATGGTAGTGATAAGCCAGACTTACGTTTCGGTATGAAATTTGTGGAACTAATGGATATCATGAAAGGCCACGGATTTTCTGTATTTGATAATGCTGCTTACGTGGGTGGTATCTGTGCGGAAGGTGCTGCAACCTATACCCGTAAGCAACTGGATGCATTGACTGAGTTTGTGAAGAAACCGCAGATTGGTGCGAAAGGTATGGTATATGCCCGCGTCGAAGCAGATGGAACGGTGAAATCGAGCGTAGATAAGTTCTATACCCAGGAAGTATTGCAGCAGATGAAAGAAGCGTTCGGTGCGAAACCGGGTGATTTGATCTTGATCCTGTCCGGTGATGATGTGATGAAGACACGTAAGCAACTTTGTGAGCTTCGTTTGGAAATGGGTTCTCAATTAGGATTGCGTGATAAGAACAAGTTTGCTTGCCTTTGGGTGATAGACTTCCCGATGTTCGAATGGAGTGAAGAGGAAGGCCGTCTAATGGCTATGCATCATCCGTTCACTCATCCGAAAGAAGAAGATATTCCTTTGCTGGATACAGATCCTGCTGCTGTGCGCGCTGACGCATATGATATGGTTATTAACGGTGTGGAAGTTGGCGGCGGTTCTATCCGTATCCACGATGCACAGCTGCAAGCTAAGATGTTCGAGATTCTGGGCTTTACACCTGAAAAAGCACAGGCACAATTTGGCTTCCTGATGAATGCGTTTAAGTACGGTGCACCTCCTCACGGTGGTTTGGCATACGGACTTGACCGTTGGGTATCTCTGTTTGCCGGGCTCGATTCTATCCGCGACTGTATTGCGTTCCCGAAGAACAACTCAGGACGTGATGTAATGTTGGATGCGCCGTCTGCTATTGACCAGACTCAACTTGACGAATTGAATTTGATCGTTGATATCAAGGAAGGAGAGTGAAAGAATCAGTACGTATATTCCGTTTTATAGTAATCGGTACAATGAACGCTTTGATTATGGCGTTGGTTGTATGGTTAATGATGAAAGAAATATCATTCGACGGTGACTATATGGTGGCTAATATAACGGCGTACCTGATAGCTCAGATTCATAATTTTATCTGGTGTAAGTACTGGATATTTCCCGTAGAAAACAAAAAGAACAGTCTCTGGAAACAGATACTGCTCTTTTGCTCTGCTTTCGGAGTGGCTTACACCGCACAATTCTTATTTCTTATCCTGTTAGTAGAAGGATTGGACGTTAATGAATATCTTGCGCAATTTCTGGGCTTGTTTATTTATGGAGGTGCCAATTTTTTGGCTAATAAAAAGATAACTTTCCAATAAGAAGTCCATTATACAGTATATAGAAAGGGCACAGAGTGAAATGTAAAATTAAAACTCTGTGCCCTTCGTTTTTTAATATACGACTATTGATTATATCTCAAACTCTAGTCCAGAAAGCGTTTAGTCAGTCCTTCGTATTCGTCAATCCGACGGTCACGCAAGAATGGCCACCAACGGCGTACATTTTCCGAACGTTCCATATCTATTTCGACGACCATATTCTCCGGACGGTCATTACCTGCTTGCGCTAAGAATTCTCCTTGCGGACCGACCACAAAGCTATTTCCCCAAAATAGAATACCGTTAGTCTGTCCCGAAGAATCGGGTTCATGTCCTACACGGTTGACGGAAATAACAGGAAGACCGTTTGCAACAGCATGGGCACGTTGGGAGATAATCCATGCATTGAGTTGACGAGCTTTCTCATCATCCGTATCGCTACTTTCCCAGCCGATAGCAGTAGGATAAATTAAAAGTTCTGCACCTTTCAGCGCCATTAGACGGGCAGCTTCCGGATACCATTGATCCCAACATACCAATACTCCAAGTTTTCCTAAAGAAGTCTGGATCGGTTCAAACCCTATATCTCCGGGAGTGAAATAGAACTTCTCGTAGTAGGCAGGATCATCAGGAATGTGCATTTTACGGTATTTTCCTGCAATGCTTCCGTCACGGTCAAAAACAACGGCAGTATTATGATAGAGCCCGGGAGCACGTTTCTCAAAAAGAGAGGTGACAAGAACCACTCTATTAGCTGCTGCCAGTTCCGAATAAAATCCGGTGGAAGGACCGGGAATCGGTTCGGCAAGATCGAACAAATTAGTATTCTCTGTCTGACAGAAATAAAGCGAATTATGTAATTCTTGAAGTACAATCAACTGTGCGCCATGAGCAGCACAAGCCTCAATACTTTTCGCAAGATTCATTAAATTCATTCGTATATCTGCGGTATTGGATTGCTGTATCAATCCTACTTTTATCTTTCTCATAATGACTGTTTATTTAATAACTCCTTGTGGATATTGCATAGTGACACAATGTAAAGAACCGTGTTGCTTGATAAGCGCACGGCAATCAATTCCTACTATCTCATGTTTGGGAAATGCTTGTTGCAGTACTTCACCTGCTTTCCGGTCGTTTGCCGGCTGGTTGTATGTAGGATAGAGAACGGCATCATTCATTATCAGAAAATTAGCGTATGTGGCAGGCAGACGTTCGCAATTTTCTTCTATCTTATCGACCATTGGCAAAGCTAACAGACGATAAGGTTCTCCTGCCAGCGTACGGAATGTCTTCAGTTGTTCTTCCATTGCGTGCAGTGCTTCGTAATGCTCATCCTCTTTATCGTCACATTTCACATAAGCAATGGTATTTGTAGAACAAAAACGTGCTAGAGTGTCGATATGGCTGTCAGTGTCATCACCTGCCAGATAACCATGATCCAGCCAAAGAATCTTTTGCAGATGGAAGGTTGATTTCAGGTATTCTTCTATCTCTACTTGGTTGAGTTGTCCGTTCCGGTTGGGAGAGAGTAGGCATTCGGAAGTGGTGAGTAGAACACCCATACCGTCGCTTTCGATAGAACCTCCTTCAAGGACGAAACCGAGACGATTGACATAATGCCCTTTTAATACTTCCGCTTCTACGGCGTGTCGGGTAATTCGATTATCCAAGTCGGAGGCAAACTTTAACCCCCAACCATTGAATGTGAAGTCGAGCAGGGAAGGAGTGCCGTTGTCTATCATGGTGATAGCACCATGGTCACGCGCCCATGTGTCGTTGGTTTCACATTCCAAGAAACGGACGTTATCTATATTTACGCTTGAAGCGATCTGTTCTCTCACGGCTTCCGGTTCGGGAGTGACAATCAGGAGTAATTCACGTTCTGCTATTTCCCGGGCTATGTTTATAAAACACTCCTGTACTTCTGTCAGCATATATGCCCAGTCCGTACCGGCGTGTGGCCATGTTAATTGTATGCCGCTTTGCGTATGCCATTCGGCAGGCAGATGAGGAGCTCTCATTTCCACCTGTACGGTCATATTCTTTCCGAAATTTAATTGTAAATCCTTCTCCGAACCACTGGGGCTGGGGAGTCCAACCATAATTCCCATTAGACTAATCTATTTAAGTTTATATAAATTGTTTAATTTAACTCGGCCATACACGGTGTTAAGCCTTGGTTTCCTGTTTAGGCTTCCGGTCGAAAAACGGATTCTTGGAGGATGCACTTACAGGAATTGCCATAACCATTTTGCAGTCTTTCAGCCAGTTCAGGCGTTGTGCTGCCAGTCCGGCAGAGAACATGACACGTGTATCTACGCGCATATCGGCGGCTGTGGCACAAGCGGAACCAATAGCGATACCTACATCAATACTATTTATTGCGCAAGGGACTCCTTCCATACGCCCGGCACAGGTTGTAAATCCACAATGGCCACAATTCAAGCCCTGCGCTTGCTCGCGCGTTCCTATTAATATAACACATTCGGCATTTAAGATGTTGTCAGCGTCACGAAGGAAAAATTTCATTCCGTGCTCTTCAACCATAGCAACCATTGTATCGGATAGTTGTTTAATCTCTTCATCAGTGATTAAGGCCACTTCAATAATATCAATTCCCTTTCCCTTCGGAGCAGTACGTGCAGCTGTCATCATCTGACGGGCAACCTGCAATATATGCTCGTGACGGGCATCTCTTTCGTTTAGTATCATAACTTTTCTCGAATTAATTAGTGAGGCAAAGATAACGTTTTTCAAGAAAATAGTACCTTTGCCGGAAAGAAAGAATTAAAAACGCCATGTTACATATCAATAATGCCTGTATCGCTTTTGGAACAGAAGTCCTTTTTTCCGGTTTTGAAATGAAATTGGAGAAGGGCGAGACAGCCTGTATCGTAGGACAATCCGGTTGTGGAAAGACTTCCTTACTAAACGCCGTAATGGGCTTTGTGCCATTATATGAGGGGACTATTAAAGTAGGCGGGACGTTACTGGATAAATCAACCATTGATCTTGTCCGCCGCCAGATTGCATGGATTCCCCAAGAACTGGCGTTACCTTTCGAATGGGTAAAAGAAATGGTATCTTTGCCATTCGAGCTGAAAGTAAACCGTTCCGTTCCTTTTTCGGAAGAAAGGCTTTTTATGTGTTTTGACGAGTTGGGGTTGGAGCATGAATTATACTTTAAAAGAGTAAATGAGGTTTCGGGCGGACAGCGCCAGCGCATTATGTTAGCTGTGGCCGCATTGCTCAATAAGCCGTTGATTGTAATTGATGAACCGACATCGGCATTAGATACCGGATCGACAGACAAAGTACTGGCTTTTTTCCGACGGCAGGCAGAAAAAGGGGCAGCTGTTTTGGCGGTATCGCATGATAAGGACTTTGCTTCGGGATGCCATTATTTAATAGAATTATAAACGAAATCTGTTAGGACGATATAAAACGAAACTTGTTGTGGGAACCATTGATATATCATATTATAATCTTTTTGTTGGCTTGCTGCTGCTTGCCATTCCCTTTTTCTATCTATGGAAATTTAAGACGGGATTATTGAAACCTGCTGTGATAGGCACACTCCGAATGATTATTCAATTATTTTTTATCGGCATTTATCTAAAATATCTCTTTTTATGGAATAACCCCTGGATTAATTTTCTTTGGGTCATTGTTATGATATTCGTTGCGGGACAAACAGCATTGGTACGGACCGGACTGAAACGACGCATCTTACTGATTCCCATTACTGTGGGATTCTTGTGCAGTGTAATATTGGTCGGATTATATTTTATAGGTATTGTGCTTCAACTGGATAATATTTTTAGCGCCCAGTACTTTATTCCGATCTTCGGAATCCTAATGGGAAATATGCTATCGAGCAATGTGATTGCTTTGAATACATATTATAGTGGCCTGAAACGTGAGCAACAACTATACCGATATTTATTGGGAAATGGAGCTACGCGACAAGAAGCGCAGGCACCATTTATCAAACAAGCTATTATCAAATCCTTCAGCCCGTTGATTGCCAATATTGCCGTAATGGGACTAGTAGCCCTTCCGGGAACAATGATAGGACAGATTTTGGGAGGAAGCAGTCCGAATGTGGCTATCAAATATCAGATGATGATTATGGTGATCACATTCACTGCATCCATGTTGTCGCTGATGATAACCATTTCGTTAGCTTCGCGAAGATCATTTGATGCATACGGAAAGCTCTTGGAGGTATCAAAAGAAGCTAAGAAATGACAATAATCGATCGTATATTTCAGGAAGTTGCCGGAATATCTATTCCACATTTCTTCATTACAGTGGAGTTTTCGGCAATGGGCTGCGAAATGCCGGAACGTATTGAAGCCTTTCTATGGGAAAAATATGAAATAATTCTTCGAGGCGCAAACGGTCGTAAGTTCGTTTATCACAAAGGAGAATGGCGGTTGATCTTTACATTTTTCCCCACAGATAGAGTCGTGGACGAGCGATATGCTTTGAAGAATAAAGTTCTATTCCGCCATGTATAATAACTTAATCTGCCCCTACATATTAAATAATATAATAATAAATGATCCAATTAATTATATTTTTTAATATATTTGCCAATGTCTTTAAAGAATAGTACAATAACTGTTTAATTTTGAAAACGATGAAAACACATCTGATTGCTATTTTTTGTTTGGTATCTATTTCTTTAATGGGGCAAAAAACTTATGCTCCTGCATGGGAGTCCTTAGATACAAGACCTGTCCCTTCCTGGTTTGAGAATGCAAAGTTTGGGATTTTTATCCACTGGGGCTTGTATTCGGTACCAATGTGGTCGCCCAAGGGCACTTATTCGGAATGGTATAAATACTGGTTGGACCGGAAGACTCTACTTGGAAATGGAGATTTTACCGGGACAGAAGTTTATGACTACCATAAGAAAATGTACGGTGAGGATTTCACTTATGCTGATTTTGCTCCTATGTTTAAAGCCATGAGTTATGATGCTAACGAATGGGCGGACCTTTTTAAGCGTGCCGGCGCTAAATATATAGTGCTTACGACTAAACATCATGAAGGATTTGCGTTATGGCCGAGTAAAGAAGCTTCCAAATCATACGGAAGACCCTGGAATAGTATGGAAATCGGCGCGCATCGTGATTTGGTTGGAGAATATGTAAATGCTTTGCGTAAGACCGATTTGAAAGTAGGATGTTATTTTTCATTGCGGGAGTGGGATAATCCGTTATACAATCGTGAGACAATGGATTTATTCTATGAACGCCACTTTTTCCCACAATTAAAAGACCTGGTCAATAATTATAAACCGGATCTGATTTGGGCAGACGGTCCCGATTCTATGAATGATAAGATATGGCAGGTAGAACGTACATTATCCTGGCTTTATTCAGAATCTCCGGTGAAAGATAGTATTGTGGTAAATGATCGTTGGGCTAATAATACCGGGCGCAAACATGGGGATTATTATACCCGAGAATATAGTAATACAAATAGTACATATAATAAGCCTTGGGAGGAGTGTCGTGGCATAGGTTTCTCATTTGGTTTTAATCAGAATGAAGATCTGGAAGACTACACATTACCACAAGCCTTGGTGCTGACTTTGGTTAATGTGGTTAGTCAAGGTGGAAATTTACTGTTAGGTATTGGTCCTAATGCAAACGGAAAAATTCCTCCTATAATGCAAGAACGGTTATTACAAATTGGTGATTGGCTACGTGTGAATGGTGAAGCTATATACGGTACACGTATGTGGAAGCAATCTTTCCAATGGTCAAAAGGCAATAGAGAATGGAAACCCAAAGGCAAACATTATGTCAGTGGAAATGAGATTCTCAAACAAACCATTCATCCCGAACCTGGATATGCCGTGAAAGAGGTGTTTTTTACAAAAAAAGGAAATGACGTATATGCCATTTTGCCTCAATATCCCAAACCTACTGTTATTTTGAAAGGAATAAAAGTAACGAATAAAACTAGAATCTCCATGTTGGGATTAGACAAAAAGATTGTTTGGAAGCAGAAAGGAGAGGATATTGTAATCACAGTGCCTTCTCTATATTATGATGAAATGCCATGCAATTATGCATGGACCCTTAAACTAGAAAATGTAATTTAGCATAAAGCATATTTATAAGCAATAACCAATAAATAAAAAAATGACATAACCTCTTTGGGTTATGTCATTTTTTTATTTTCTTTTATTACCAAGTTCTACTGAGACTTGGTAATATCGTCTTTAAAGAATTTATTAGTTATATAATATCTACTACAAACATATTAACCTGCTGCAAATATATATATAAATTTAGAATAAACCATTTATTTAATAAAATATTTTATTAAAATATTCGTTTTATCATTGATGAAAGGTTCTAATCCAATATTCAGCCATATTTTACTTCTAAAATAAGTCCTTTTGTTGCTTTTCGCTCTCAAATATTTTACAGACTTCTCTATTATGCAAAATAAGTCTCAGTAGAACTTGGTAAATCTACTGCAATTCATTTAGACTTAATACTAAATATTTTTAGAAAACTACCGGGAGATATTTTTAATATAAACTCTAAAACAAAACGCCTATGGGAGAATAACTATTGTGAAAAGAAATTTTGGAAAATAATTTCAAATCAAACTTTATTTTTAATACTTATAACATGAAAAAAAAATATTCTTTATTTACTCTTCTTGTTGGTACATGTCTATGTTCGCTATCTGCATACGCAGTGCCAACTGATATAGCAACTCCTATAACTCAGGAGATAAATCAAAAATCTAAAAAGCAAATCAAGGGTACGGTTCTTGATGAAAATGAAGAACCTGTTATTGGCGCTACGGTCGTTGTTATAGGCGTAGCAGGAGGTGGAATAACAGATATGGACGGAAAATTCACATTGAGTGCTTTTCCGAATCAGGAGTTGGAAGTTTCATATTTGGGTTATCAGAATGCCCGTATTAAGGTGACTGATAAAAGTACGTATGTGATTCGTATGAAACCGAAAATTGATGAGTTGGAGGAGGTCACCGTTGTGGCTTTTGCAAAACAGAAAAAGGAGAGTGTAATTGCTTCTGTTTCAACTATCAAACCTGCAGAATTGAAAGTCCCCTCCAGTAACCTTACTACCGCACTGGCAGGGCGTATGTCGGGAATCATATCTTACCAAACTAGCGGTGAGCCGGGTAAAGACAATGCTCAGTTCTTTGTACGTGGTGTCACTACCTTCGAGGGTGAGACCCGTGCCAATCCTTTAATTCTTATTGATGGGATTGAAATGGGTACGGACGACCTGGCAAGACTTCAAACAGATGATATTGCAAGTTTTTCTGTCATGAAAGATGCTACTGCTGCCGCATTATATGGTTCGCGAGGTGCTAATGGGGTTATCTTGGTTAGCACAAAACAAGGTTCCGAAGGAAAAGCTAAAGTTTCTATTCGTTATGAACTGGCAATGTCACGTCCTACCAGGACTGTTGATTTGGCAGATCCTATCACTTATATGAAGTTGCATAATGAAGCAGTTCGTACACGTGATCCGTTAGGGGCCTTGCCTTATTCTGAAGAAAAGATTGCATCTACGGCAGCAGGATTAAACCCACAGGTGTATCCGGCTATTGACTGGAAAGAAATGCTGTTTAAAGATCAGGCAATCAATCATCGTTTTAATTTCAATATCAGTGGCGGAGGTAAAGTAGCCCGTTATTATTTATCAGGAAGTTATAGTAAAGATAGTGGTTTATTGCAAGTCAATGGGAAAAATAGTTTTAATAACAATATATCGTTGCAAAGAATGATAATGCGAGCTACGGTTAATATCAATATGACAAAAAGTACAGAAGTTGTAGTGCGTATGTATGGTACTTTTGATGATTATACCGGACCACTAAAAGATGGTAGTAAATTCTATGAAATGGTAATGAACACTAATCCGGTCATGTTCCAACCCGTATATCAGCCGGACGAGAGATATAAGAATGCACCCAATATCTTATTCGGTAATGCGGGAACCAATGCGGACTATACAAATCCTTATGCCGAGTTGGTGAAGGGGTATAAAGATTATTCAGCCACTACCATAGTAGCTCAGGTAGAGTTGAAGCAGAATTTGGAGTTTATTACTAAAGGGCTGAATGCACGCGTATTAGCAAACACAAATCGTTATTCATATTTTGATGTAAGTAGACAGTATGTGCCATTCTTCTATCGTCTGGACTCATACGACAAGTTTACAAACACATATCAACTTAGTGCTTTGAATGAAGATAAAGGTTCGGAAGCGCTTCAATACACAGAAGGTCCCAAGACAATCAATACTTCTTATTATTTGGAAGCGGCCGTAGATTATAACCGTGTTTTTAATGAAAAACATACGGTAACAGGATTACTTGTAGGAACGATGCGTGAATATAAAGAAGCCAATGCAGGCTCTTTACTACTTTCGTTGCCTCACCGGAATATAGGTCTTGCCGGACGTGCCACTTATTCGTATGACAGTCGTTATTTTGGAGAATTAAACTTTGGTTATAATGGTTCCGAGAGGTTTGCCAAAAAGAACAGATGGGGATTCTTCCCTTCAATAGGCGCCGGCTATATTATTTCAAACGAACATTTCTATCCGGAAAGTTGGAAGAAAGTGATGAACAAGTTGAAACTGAAAGCAACTTATGGTTTGGTAGGTAATGACGCTATTGGAAATACCAAAGACCGTTTCTTCTATCTGTCAAACGTGAACGTGGCAGATGCTGGTAAAAACATTGCTTTTGGTACTGATTTGAGTTATTCGCATCCTGGCGGTGGTGTTTCGTTTGTCCGCTATCCCAATGAAGATATCTCATGGGAAACAGCATATAAAACAGATTTCGGCGTTGAGATAGGTTTGTTTGACAAAGTAGAGATTATAGCTGATTATTTTAGTGAACGTCGTAAAAATATCTTAATGACGCGTGCGCACGTCCCTTCTTTTATTGGTTTGCAAACAAATCCTTCAGCCAATGTCGGTGAAGCAAAAAGTCATGGTTTTGAAGCCTCTGTTGATTACAACCACTCTTTTTCCAATGGTATGTGGTTAATGGTACGTGGCAATTTTACTTATGCAACCAGTGAATATTCGAAATATGAAGAACCGGATTATTCTGATACTCCATGGCGTAGGCGCGAAGGAAATAGCTTGGCACAGACATGGGGATATGTTGCTGAACGATTGTTTGTCGATGAAGCAGATGTTGCAAATTCGCCCGTACAGAGTTTTGATAATCAGAAAGCAATGGCAGGTGATATTAAGTATAAAGATATTAATGGAGATGGTCAGATTACAGAAACGGATATGGTTCCCATTGGATACCCGACTTCTCCTGAAATCATATATGGCTTTGGTTTTTCTGCCGGTTACAAAGGTTTTGATCTCTCATGCTTCTTCCAAGGCTCGGCACGTTCTTCATTCTGGATTGATCCGGAAAACACAGCTCCTTTTATTGGCAACCAAAGAACCTTATTGAAGGCTTATGCTGACGATCATTGGTCCGAAGAAAATCGTAACTTGTATGCTTTATGGCCTCGTTTGTCTGCAACAAAAAGAACGAACAACTATCAGAAGAGTACGTGGTTCATGAGAGACGGTTCGTTTTTACGGTTAAAATCAGTAGAAATGGGGTATACTATTCCGGAAAAGATAACAAAGAAAGCTCATATAAGTATGCTCAGATTCTATTTGAGTGGTACCAATCTGTTAACATTCAGCAAATTCAAACTTTGGGATGTTGAAATGGGAGGCAAAGGCTTGGGATATCCTGTTCAAATGGTTATTAATGCAGGTGTTCAATTAAACTTTTAGTTAATCCTTAAACTTGAAAAAGATGAAATTTAATACAATAAAAAGGACAACAAAGAATGTAATTATCGTCTTAATGGCGGGATTATTCGTTTCTTCATGCAGTGATTATCTGGATGTTGTGCCCGATAATGTTCCGACGCTCGATCATGCTTTTGCTAATCGGCACGCTTGCGAAGGATACCTGTTCACGTGTTACAGTTATTTGCCCGCAATGGGAGACTTTATTGAGACTCCTGACTTTCAGGGGGCGGATGAGTTTTATTTTGGTGAAATGACCACAGTAAAAAATGGGTTAGATCGCAAAATGTGGGGACTGACATTCGGACTTCAGAATAAAACGAATCCGATAGGCAATACTTGGGATGGCCAATACGAAGAACAATCCAACCAATTTGGTAAAGTCTGGTTCGGGCAACCTCTTTACAAGGCAATTCGCGACTGTAATATTTTCCTGGAAAATGTAAACCGTCCTTATGACCTGGAAGAATACGAACGCAAACGTTGGGTGGCGGAAGTGAAATTCTTGAAAGCATTTTATCATTTCTACCTGATGCGTATGTATGGTCCGATCGTTTTGATAAAGGAGAACCAGCCGGTTTCCGATACTCCGGAGCAAATGGCACAGTATCGTACTCCGTTTGACGAATGTGTGCAATATGTCAGTAACTTGTTGGACGAAGCCATTGTAGATCTTCCAGAGAAGATACAAGACCGAAGTAATGAAATGGGGCGTGCAACGAAAGCGATTGCTTTGAGTGTAAAGGCGCAATTGTTGACAATGGCAGCAAGTCCTTTATTCAATGGTAATCCGGATTATGCCAATGTGGTGGATAACAGAAATGTACATCTGTTTAGTATTGAAAAAGATGATAACAAATGGAAACTGGCAGCCGATGCGTGTAAAGCCGCGATTGATGCAATCGAAGCAGCTGACGGAGGTTTACTTTTTCCCGAAGATGTTCCTATGATTCCCGAACTGGTAGGTGTAGAGGTTGATACTTTAAAACAAGAGTATTATCTCCGTGCTATAATGATCTCCAAATGGAATAAGGAAACTGTATGGGGATCTGTGAAGAATCATTTTGTTGACCGAGTACAAAGATATACTAGTTGTAAGGTTTCTGCGAAAGAAGCCTCACAAGTGTGGGTATCGCAATTGTTTTCCCCTACATTTGATGTAGTGGAAGCTTATTACACCAAGAATGGCGTACCTATGGAAGAAGACCGTGAATTTGACTATCAACATCGTTATGAACCCCGTCTGGCTACTTCAGAATATAAATGGTATATCCGGGAAGGCGAATATACCGCCGGCTTGCATTTCGACCGTGAACTTCGTTTTTATGCCTCTATCGGTTTCAACAGAGCTATCTGGTGGGGAAACGGAAAATATGACTTTAAGAGAAAAGATTATAACAACAAGGATGAAGTACGTTATATTAGAGCTTATGCAGGTAATGCAAGTACAGAGATAGCTGGAAAATCAGGAGAGTCGTACAGTTTTACAGGATATTGGGCAAAGAAACTGCATAGCCCGTTAATGGATACTTCAACAGGAGGTTCCGGTACATGGGGAGGTGACGGAAGGATTCCGTTCCCGATAATCCGAGTGGCCGATTTATATTTGTTGTATGCAGAAACATTGAACGAATCTGCATCCACCCCACCGGATGATGCATACAAATACTTGGATTTAGTGCGCAAACGTGCCGGATTGAAAGGAGTTAAGGAAGCTTGGCAAAAATATTCCATTTACCCGGATAAGCCGTTGAGTAAAGAGGGTCTTCGTGAGATTATTCATCGTGAGCGTCGTATTGAGCTGGCTATGGAAGGCGCTCGCACCTGGGATTTACGCAGGTGGAAGGAAGCGGAGAATGAATTGAACAAAGATGTTCGCACTTGGAACATAGACGGAGCAGATAAAGAGGATTATTATAATGTAATATCAATAGATCGTCGCAGCTTCACCCGCAAAGAATATCTTTGGCCTATTAAGGAGTATAACTTGACGGTTAACAAGAATCTGGTACAAAATTATGGCTGGTAATTTAAAAAGAAGAATTATGAAAAAGATCGTTGGCATCATAAATATGTTATGCATTGCTATATTACTATATAGTTGTGCAGAAGAAAGTGTCGGGCAAACCCCGGTAGATAATATGCCTCCCCAAAATGTGACCGGGGTACAAGTGCAAAATACCCCGGGAGGAGCCTTGTTGACTTATACACTTCCGGATGATGAAGATTTGCTATATGTGAAAGCGACATTTATTTTAAATAACGGGCAAAGGTCGGAAGTAAAATCTTCGGTATATACTAATATACTTGAATTACAAGGGTTTGGAGACACGAATGAACGTCTTGTGACTTTGGTATCGGTAGATAGAAGCCAGAATGAATCGGAACCGCTGGAAGTGAAAGTGCAACCATTGGAAGCACCCATTTTTGGCGTACAGAAAGAATTGAAACTGGAAGCTGCTTTCGGAGGCATTAATGTAACTTACAATAATCCGACAGAATCGAATATTGTGATTAATATTGATGTCATGAACGAGAAGAACGAGTATGTCTCTTTAGAGAAAATCTATACCAAAGCCAAAAATGGTGTCCGCAAGATTCGTGGCATGGCAGCGGAAGATACGAAGTTGAGATATTACGTCTCGGACCGTTGGGATAACATAACGGACAAACAGGACATCACCTTGACGCCAATGTTTGAGGAAAGAGTCCCGGCTAAATCAATAGAACCAATGCAAAGTCATAGTGCGCCCGTTGACTGGGGGTGGACATTGAATCGTCTATTCGATGATAATACTACCACCGGATATCAGTCGAAAGCTGATGGATATTGGCCTGCTTATTTTACGTTTAACGTGAAACAAGGTCCGGTAAAACTAAGCCGTATCAGGATACAGCAACGTAAGGATTATGAATATACGCATGGAAACTTGAAACGTTTCAGATTGTTGGGTAGAAATGATTATCCGTTGGCAGGTGCCCAAATTGATAATGAAAGCAATCCGGAAGAATATCTCAAATGGGAACCGGTGGGAGAATTTGAATCAATAAAACCTTCAAATTCATCGGTAACTACAAATGAAGATCTGGAATATGCAAGACAAGGCGAGGACTTTGATATTGATGTAAATATGCCGGCATATAAATATTATCGTGTTGAAGTGCTCGAAACCTGGAGTGGCGGATTATTCATGTGCTTCATGGAGTTCCAGATGTGGGGCAGACCGGAAGGCTTTGAATTTCCTAAATAAGAAATGACTAAATTAAAGAAAAATGAAAATGAAGAATAATTATAATTATCTATGGATTGTGCTAATATCCTTTCTTGTTTCTTGCTCTGATATGAATGATTTGCATCAGCCTTATTTGGATCAGGGAGAACATATTTATGCAGCAAAAGTGGATGCGGTGGTGGTTCGCCCCGGAAATGAACGCATTCAGTTGGACCTGTTCTATACAGCACAACGTATTAAAGAGTGTGTTATTTATTGGAATGTTCGTCAGAATTCTCTGGTAAAAGAGCTGCCGGCTTCCGGTGTTAATGGTGTTCCGGTATTGCTGGAAGATATGCCTGAAGGCACTTATTCTTTTGAGATTGTAACCAAGGACTTGTATGGCAATGAATCATTAGTGGTAGAAGCCAGTGGAAAATCTTACGGAAACAGTTATAAATCCGGTCTAATTAACGCCCGTTATTCGTCCATAACCAAATCAGGTGAGCAAACGATTATTACATGGAGAAATGTAGAGTTTGCAACTGAAATCGAATTTACTTATGAGACGGCGACTGAAGGAGAAAAGACGATAATGATTCCGGTAACAATTGACGGTAAGACAATACTTACAGACAATAAACCCGGAGGAGCATTTCATTATGTGACTTGGTATCGGCCCACCGAGTATGCAATAGATGATTTCAAATGCAATAATGTTGTCACAGGAGTTCTACCGGAATAAAAAGACTGTTCTCACGGAAAGAAGAAATTCCTCTTGATGATTTTGGGTAGTTGGAGGAATTTCTATCTTTCCTCATACAAGTTATTTGGTTCTTCTTCAAATTTGACGGTAAAATTAATTAGGAAAATAATAATTTGATAATCGATAGCATTCAACATTCTCCTCCTTCGGGAAGGAGGAGTACCCGTAGGGGGAGGTGGTAGGTGAATGCGTAAGTCGTTTATTATCAGCATTGTGTATCCACCTACCACCCTGGCTTTCAGCCACCCCTCCTTCGGGAAGGAGAGGAATGGAGATACCACCGACTGGCTAAATTACCACCAAATTTGAAGAAGAATTCTTATTTCTATTATTTTACTGCAACATCTGCAACACACACTTGTATCAAACTTTAAATCAAAGAGTTATAGGTATTGCAGATACCGTTGCAGATGCATTGCAGACACTTTATCTGCAACACCAGCTTAGCTACCCTTTTTGATTGGTGTGGACAAGGATTTCAGTTCTTTTTTTGTATATATACTTCTAGTTTCCCTTATGGGAAATTACAGTTTCCAGCGTATGAAACTACAGTTTCCAGCGTATGAAACTACAGTTTCCAGCGTATGAAACTACAGTTTCCAGCGTATGAAACTACAGTTTCCAGCGTATGAAACTACAGTTTCCAGCGTATGAAACTACAGTTTCGAGCCTTGGAACTGGAGTTTCCAAGGCTCGAAACACCAAGTCTAAACAGTCGGGAGAAATCGTCCCCTGTTGGAAGAGGAGCGGAGTCTTACTTTGCTTTGACTTTCCCATATAAGCAACGAAGCTGAACGAACTGTTCACCCGGTTGCACATATCCGCTTTCCAACATTTTTTCTGATACTTGAAATTTAGCGAGATGATGCCGTACATACTTCTCCATATCCGGCGATTGTTTTTTGACGAAAGCCTCTAAATCGACCTTTCCGTTTTCATGAATGAGAACTTTTGCTTTAACAGTACGGAATCCCCATTCTTTGCAATGTTTTGTCTCCGCTTTATCTATCCAGAAGATAGCGGTGGCGCTTATTGTGTCCGCAATACATTCTTCAGTATCACTGTTACTTACGTTGTCGGAAACTTCCTTTTCGGTATTCTCGCTCTGTTTCAATTGACAGGAAACTACCAAAATAGCTAGTAGAAAATAGAATAAAATTGTTTTCATCGTGTTCAATGATTATAGGATAGGCGACAAATTTACTAAAAAAATGAGAACAAAGAGTGTTTGTTCCCTTTTATTTTCTTATATTTGCAACCAAATTTTCTACGAATAATGAAAATTAAGGAAATAGTAAGCGCCCTTGAACAATTCGCGCCTCTGCCATTGCAAGACGGTTTCGATAATGCCGGCCTGCAAATCGGATTGACAGATGCGGAAGCAGCAGGGGCTTTGTTGTGTCTTGACGTCACCGAGGCTGTGTTGGATGAAGCTATCGCGTTGGGATACAATCTCGTCATATCACATCATCCGCTGATTTTTAAAGGATATAAGTCCATTACGGGCAAAGATTATGTGGAACGCTGTATGCTGAAAGCAATAAAGAATGATATTGTGATCTATTCGGCACATACCAATCTTGATAATGCCCAAGGCGGAGTGAATTATAAGATAGCCGAAAAAATTGGACTGAAGAATCTGAAAGTACTTGAACCGAAGGAGAATAGCCTGATTAAATTGGTTACATTTGTTCCTAATGCGCAAGCTGATGCAGTGCGGGAAGCGCTGTTTGCTGCGGGATGCGGAAACATAGGCAACTATGATTCATGCAGTTACAATTTAGAAGGAGAGGGGACTTTCCGGGCAAAGGAGGGAACGCATCCTTTCTGTGGGGCAATCGGCGAATTGCATCGTGAAGGAGAAGTAAGGATAGAGACTATCCTCCCTGCATTCAAAAAATCGGCAGTCGTCAGAGCCTTGCTGGCCGTTCATCCTTATGAGGAACCGGCGTTCGACATTTATCCGTTGCAGAACGACTGGACACAGGCAGGCTCGGGAATTATCGGTGAACTGGATGAATCGGAAACCGAACTTGAATTTCTGAAACGTATCAAAAAAACCTTCGAGGTTGGCTGTCTGCGCCATAATAAGTTGACGGGCAGGGAAATACGAAAAGTAGCACTATGCGGAGGTGCAGGCGCGTTTCTGCTTCCACAGGCAATCCGGTCGGGAGCGGATGTTTTTATTACAGGTGAGATAAAGTATCATGATTATTTCGGTCACGAAGGGGAAATCCTGATGACGGAAATTGGTCATTACGAAAGCGAACAATATACAAAAGAAATTTTTTATTCCATAATCCGGGATTTATTTCCTAATTTTGCGCTCCAATTGAGTAAAATAAATACGAATCCCATAAAATATTTGTAAGTAAAATGGCTAGAGAAGCAAAAAAAGATCCGAATGAGTTGACAGTAGAACAGAAGTTGAAGACGCTGTTCCAACTACAAACGATGTTGTCTAAGATTGATGAAATCAAAACATTGAGAGGTGAACTTCCATTGGAAGTACAGGACCTTGAAGATGAAATTGCTGGTTTGAGTACTCGTATCGACAAGATCAAAGCAGAAGTGGAGGAACTGAGAGTTGCTATTGCCGGCAAGAAGGTGGAAATTGAAACTGCTAAATCTTCAGTAGAAAAATATAAGTCGCAACAGGACAACGTTCGCAATAACCGCGAATACGACTTCCTGACCAAAGAGATCGAGTTCCAGACATTGGAAATTGAACTTTGTGAAAAGAGAATTAAAGAGTATTCTGCAGATAAAGAAGAAAAAGAGGCTGAAGTAGCAAAGAATGAACTGGTGCTTGACGAAAGACAGAAAGACCTTGAACAGAAGAAAGGCGAACTGGACGAAATCATTTCTGAAACCAAGCAGGAAGAAGAAAAACTGAGAGACAAGGCTAAAGACCTGGAAACTAAGATCGAACCGCGCTTGTTACAGTCATTTAAGCGTATCCGTAAGAACTCCCGCAACGGTTTGGGTATTGTATACGTACAGCGTGATGCTTGTGGTGGTTGCTTTAACAAGATTCCGCCTCAGAGACAGTTGGACATCCGTTCACGTAAGAAGGTAATCGTTTGCGAATATTGCGGACGCATCATGATTGACCCTGAATTGGCTGGCATACAAATCGAGCACAAGGTAGAAGAAGCTCCGGCACCAACTACTAAAAGAGCTATCAGAAGAAAAACTGCTGAATAAGAGAAATCATCCATTAACAAGTAGTTAAAGTTACTGTTTAATATAGGAAGCCCTGCAACAATGCAGGGCTTTTTTTATCAGTGTCCGTATAAACAGGGATCTCGTACCCAAGATAACATCACGCTGAATAGAAACTTTGTTCTGTCGTTACGCCGGTAAACAAACTCACCCTTTAGTTGTTATCTTTTCATTTCATAAAAACCTGAACTGAATATGAACATACGAGCATGGAGCATATCGCTCCTTTTGTTTCTTTCAACTGTGACTGCGGTTGGGCAAACTGCAAACCGCTATTTGAAAGCTCCTCTCCCTAACGGCTGGGAAGAAAATGGGGAAGTGTTTCAACAGACACTTCCGGTAGACGACCATTGGTGGAAATCTTTCGGGGACAGCAAACTGGATTCTCTGATTGCTTTGGCGGTAGACCGTAACTATTCCGTTGCAATGGCAATTAACCGCATCGCTGCTGCCCGTGCCAACCTTTGGGCCGAACGTGGCAATTTCTTTCCTTCAATCGGATTGAATGCCGGTTGGACCCGACAGGAAACAAGTGGAAATACAAGCTCAATTCCCCAAACTACGGAACATTATTATGATGCATCACTCAGCATGAGTTGGGAAATTGATGTGTTCGGTAGTATCCGCAAACGGGTAAAGGCACAGAAAGAGAACTTTGCTGCCAGTAAGGAGGAATATACCGGAGTAATGATTTCTATGGCGGCGGAAGTGGCTTCGGCCTATATCAATTTGAGGGAACTGCAACAGGAACTTGAAGTTGTGAATAAAAACTGCGCTTCTCAGGAAGAAGTACTGAAAATCACGGAAGTACGGTATAACACTGGATTAGTGGCTAAGCTGGATGTCGCACAGGCTAAGTCTGTGTTATATAGCACAAAAGCTTCCATTCCACAACTGGAAGCCGGTATCAATCAGTATATTACGATGTTAGCAGTTTTGCTGGGAATGTATCCGCAGGACATTCGTCCGGTACTGGAACCTGTAGGAACATTGCCCGACTATATGGAACCGATCGGCGTGGGAATGCCTGTCGATCTGTTGATGAGACGTCCCGATGTGCGGAGTGCGGAACGAAGCGTGAACGCACAAGCGGCATTGCTCGGAGCTTCAAAGGCGGACTGGTTGCCGAAAGTTTTTCTGAAAGGCTCGTTCGGTTATGCGGCTCGTGACTTGAAAGACTTGACAAAGAGTAAAAGCATGATGTATGAGATTTCACCGTCAATGAGTTGGACGCTTTTCAGCGGAGGGCAGTTGGTTAATGCTACACGACTGGCTAAAGCCCAACTGGACGAATCAATCAACCAATTCAATCAGACTGTCCTGACTGCTGTACAGGAAACAGATAATGCAATGAATTCTTACCGGAATTCAATCAAGCAGATTGTAGCGCTGCGCGAAGTACGCAATCAGGGAATTGAGACACTGAAACTTTCATTGGAACTTTATAAACAGGGGCTTTCTCCCTTTCAGAATGTGTTGGATGCACAGCGGTCTTTGTTGTCCTATGAGAATCAGTTGGTACAGGCACAGGGGAATTCGCTACTCCAGTTGATAACTCTCTACAAGGCTTTGGGAGGCGGTTGGCAAGAATAAAGAATCTATAAATAAAAATATAACCTAACGTAACGGATATGAAAAAACTAATGTATATTTTCTTTGCGCTGCCGATATTGACCGGTTGCAAGGAGAAAAAAAGCGCAGGAGCAATGGGAGGGATGCCAACTCCGGAAATTAGCGTAGCTAAACCAATAATAAAGGATGTAACTCTGACGAAAGATTATCCGGGCTATCTGACAACGGAAAAGACTGTAAACCTGGTGGCCAGAGTGAACGGAACGCTGCAATCGACTTCGTATACTCCGGGAGGACGGGTGAAACAGGGACAATTATTGTTTGTCATCGAACCTACCTTATATAAGGATAAGGTGGAACAGGCGGAAGCTGCACTAAAAACGGCCCAAGCCCAGTTGGAATATGCCCGCAGCAATTACAGCCGTATGAAAGAAGCTGTCAAAAGCGATGCCGTGAGTCAGATACAGGTACTTCAAGCGGAATCTTCCGTGGCAGAAGGTGTGGCGGCGGTCAATAATGCGGAAGCAGCTTTGAGCACGGCCCGTACGAATCTGAGCTATTGCTATGTCCGCGCTCCGTTTGACGGAACGATCAGTAAAGCAACTGCTGATATAGGCAGCTATGTGGGCGGTTCGTTGCAGCCTGTCACTTTGGCTACTATCTATAAGGATAATCAAATGTACGCATATTTCAATGTAGCTGACAACCAATGGCTGGGAATGTTGATGAACAACCGGCAAAGTGCACAGGAACTTCCGAAGAAAATAATGGTTCAGTTGGGCAAGGAAGGTTCGGAAATGTATCCGGCCACACTGGATTATCTGTCTCCGAACGTGGACTTGAATACGGGAACGTTGACAGTTCGTGCCAACTTTGACAACCCGCAAGGGATACTAAAGAGCGGATTATATGTAAGTATCACGTTACCGTATGGAGAAGCCGATAATGCCATGTTGGTAAAAGAGGCTTCTATCGGGACGGACCAGTTGGGAAAATACTTGTATCTTGTCAATGATTCTAACATTGTTCGTTACCGGCATATTGAGATAGGGCAGTTGATAGGTGATACTTTACGGCAAGTGACGGGAGGGCTTTCTCCGCAAGACAGGTATGTCACGAAGGCTCTGATGAAGGTCAGGGACGGAATGAAGATAAAACCGATGCCGTAAACTGAATATTAATCCTAAACTATAATCTTATGTTTTCTAAGTTTTTTATCAACCGACCGATATTTGCTACCGTCCTTGCCTTGCTGATTGTAGTAGCCGGTCTGGTGACACTCAATATATTGCCGGTAGCGCAATTTCCGGAGATTACACCGCCAACGGTACAGGTATCTGCTGTTTATCCGGGGGCAAATGCCGAAACCGTTGCCCAAACAGTAGGTATTCCTATCGAACAGCAGGTGAACGGGGTAGACGGTATGCTTTATATGTCCTCTAATTCATCTTCTTCGGGAGCCTATTCTCTGACGATCACATTTGCCGTCGGTACGGATATTGATATGGCAACCGTCCAGGTACAAAACAGGGTAAGCGTCGCACAATCATCGCTCCCCGAACCCGTAGTGGTGCAGGGAGTCACTGTACAGAAACAATCATCGAATATTGTCATGTTCCTGACAATGACCTCACAGGATTCTGTTTACAACAGTCTGTATCTGACCAATTATGCAAAGTTGAATCTCGTCGACCAGTTGACACGTGTGCCCGGAGTGGGTGCCGTGAATGTAATGGGAGCAGGGGATTACTCCATGCGTATCTGGCTCGATCCGGAAGCAATGCGTATCCGGAATATTTCACCGCAACAAGTTTATCAGTCTATCCAGTCGCAGAATATGGAAGTATCTGCCGGATATATCGGCCAGCCTATCGGGGAAGAGAATAAGAATGCTTTTCAATATACACTGAATGTGCAGGGGCGGCTCAGTTCTCCCGAACAGTTCGGAAATATTATCATCCGCCGCGAACAGAATGGGGCCATGCTCCGTCTGAAAGATATTGCCAGGATTGATCTGGGATCTGCTTCTTACAGTGTGGTGTCCCGATTGAAAGGGCAGCCTACGGCGGCTATTGCTATTTATCAGCAACCGGGTTCCAATTCGCTGGATGTCTCGAAAGGAGTGAAAGCCAAGATGCAGGAACTGGCCGCCAACTTCCCGGCAGGAGTGTCTTATAATGTTACGTTGGATACTACGGATGTGATTCATGCTTCTATTGATGAAGTTATGGTTACTTTCTTTGAAACAACGCTGCTGGTGATACTTGTGATTTTCCTGTTTTTGCAGAACTGGAGGGCGGTGATTATTCCTTGTCTTACCATTCCGGTGTCTCTGATTGGTACACTGGCGGTAATGGCAGCATTCGGCTTTTCTATTAATACACTGACATTGTTCGGATTGATTTTGGCAGTTGCCATAGTGGTGGATGATGCCATAGTGGTGGTGGAGAACGCTTCGAGATTGTTGGAAACGGGACAATATTCAACTCGTGAAGCTGTGACGAAAGCTATGGGAGAAATTACCGGACCAATCGTCGGAGTGGTGCTTGTGTTGCTTGCGGTATTTATTCCGACTATGCTGATTAGTGGAATTTCCGGACAATTATACAAACAGTTTGCGCTGACTATTGCAGCTTCTACCGTATTGAGCGGTTTTAACTCCCTGACATTGACACCTGCTCTCTGTGCGTTGTTTCTGGAAAAGAGCAAGCCTTCTAACTTCTTCATATACAAAGGATTCAACAAGGCTTATGATAAGACGCAGGGAGCGTATGATAAGATAGTCAAATGGTTGTTGGCACGTCCCGGAATGGCTCTTGTGTCGTATGGCATATTGACTGCTATTGCCGTGTTGCTCTTTATGCACTGGCCGTCTACATTCATTCCGGATGAAGATGACGGGTATTTTATTGCGGTTGTCCAACTTCCGCCCGCAGCCAGTCTGGAACGTACACAGGCGGTAGGTGACAAGATTAACCGGATTCTAGATTCGTATCCGGAAGTGGAGAATTATATTGGAATCTCCGGATTTTCCGTCATGGGCGGAGGAGAACAAAGTAACTCGGCCACTTATTTCGTTGTACTGAAAAACTGGAGTGAAAGGAAAGGGAAGGAGCATACGGCAGCCGCTGTTGTCAACCGCTTTAATGGCGAAGCGTATATGACGATTCAGGCTGGGACTGTGTTTGCCATGGTTCCTCCCGCCATTCCGGGATTGGGAGCGTCCGGTGGGTTACAGCTTCAGCTGGAAGACCGGAGGAATCTGGGACCGACGGAAATGCAGCAGGCTATCAATGCCATGCTTGCCTCTTATCATTCCAAGCCGGCTTTAGCTTCCGTCTCCAGCCAGTATCAGGCAAACGTTCCCCAGTATTTTCTGAATATCGACCGGGATAAGGTACAGTTTATGGGCATCGCTTTGAATGATGTATTCTCTACATTAAGTTATTATATGGGTGCGGCGTATGTAAATGATTTTGTAGAATTCGGCCGTATCTACCAAGTGAAGATAGAGGCGCGCGACCAGGCGCAACGGGTGATTGATGATGTCTTGAAACTGAGTGTTCCCAATGCGGCAGGAGAAATGGTGCCTTTTTCATCTTTCACCAAGGTGGAGGAACAGTTAGGACAGGATCAGATCAACCGTTATAATATGTACTCGACTGCTTCTCTGACTTGTAATGTCGCTCCGGGAAGTAGCACAGGGCAAGCTATTCAAGAAGTGGAAGCATTGTTCAAGGAACAGTTGGGCGATGAATTTGGTTATGAATGGACTTCCGTTGCTTATCAGGAGACGCAGGCCGGGAATACAACTACCATTGTTTTAGTAATGGCTCTGATTGTCGCCTTCCTGGTTTTGGCTGCACAATATGAAAGCTGGACGAGTCCGGTGGCGGCTGTTATCGGATTGCCGGTAGCATTATTGGGAGCTATGATAGGCTGTCTGGTAATGGGAACTCCGGTCAGCATCTATACTCAAATCGGTATTATCTTGCTTGTTGCGCTTTCTGCCAAGAATGGTATTCTGATTGTGGAGTTTGCCCGCGACTTCCATGCCGAGGGTAACTCTATCCGTGAGTCGGCATTTGAAGCCGGACACGTCAGGTTGCGTCCTATCCTAATGACGTCTTTTGCTTTTGTATTGGGAGTAATGCCGTTATTATTTGCTTCTGGAGCAGGTGCACAGAGCCGCATTGCATTAGGTGCCGCCGTTGTTTTTGGTATGGCAATGAATACACTGCTGGCAACGGTTTATATACCTAACTTCTATGAATTAATGCAGAAATTGCAGGAGAAATTCAGCAAGAAGAAAGGAAACAACGATAAGCAGGAAGGGAGTATGTAAAGATAGAATACTATCCGGAAAGTATCCGGAAGACGACTGAATCAGGGTGTCGGTAGATGGATGTGATAGTGACGGTATGTGCTTTACATAACGTCGCTATCGTGACCGGATAGCGACACTCTTTTTTATAAGTTATTATAGTCTGGAATATCCTGGAGGAAAATATAACTCTGGTGTTCATAATCCATTCGGCAGCAATAGTGTTGCATTCCATTGCTGACAATCAGGTAATCTACTTTCAGTACCATATTATACCGGGTTATCTGATCGAATACGGTCTGTGTGATTTCAATGTGCGGTGCCTTGTATTCCACAATCATGCGTGCCGACAAATCCCTGCGATAGAGCACTGTATCACACCGCTTGGTAGTGCCGTTCAACTTTACCATTACTTCATTGGCAAGAAGGGCGGTCGGATATCCTTTGTGTGCAATAAGAAAGTGAACGAAGTGTTGACGCACCCATTCTTCCGGAGTGAGAGCGACATATCGTTTGCGAATCACGTCGAAAATTACATTTTTTCCGTTTCGTACGTTTATTTTAGTGTCGAATACTGGTAGGTTTAACGATAACATTTATTATTTTTGTAAGTTAAATAATGGTTCCCATCATCGGGAGCACAAATTTAATAGATAATTATGAAAACAAAAGAAGAAATCGTAGCTAATTGGCTGCCTCGTTACACAAAACGTAACCTGGAGGATTTTGGAGAGTATATTCTGTTGACTAACTTCAACAAGTATGTCGAGATTTTCGCAAATCAGTTTAATGTTCCTATTTTAGGAAGGGATGCAAATATGATTTCTGCTTCTGCCGAAGGTATCACAATGATTAACTTCGGTATGGGAAGTCCCAACGCTGCTATCATCATGGACTTGCTGGGGGCTATTCGTCCCAAAGCGTGTTTATTCTTGGGAAAATGTGGCGGTATCGACAAGAAAAACCAGCTTGGCGACTTGATTCTTCCTATTGCGGCTATCCGTGGGGAGGGAACTTCCAACGATTATTTTCCTCCTGAAGTTCCTGCATTACCCGCATTTATGTTACAGCGTGCCGTTTCTTCGTCAATCCGTGACAAAGGCCGCGACTATTGGACCGGTACCGTATATACTACCAACCGCCGTATTTGGGAACATGATGATGTATTCAAGGAATATCTGAAAAAGACACGGGCTATGGCGGTCGACATGGAAACTGCAACTTTGTTTAGTTGTGGCTTTGCCAACCACATTCCTACCGGTGCATTATTATTAGTATCTGACCAGCCTATGACTCCCGACGGAGTAAAAACAGATAAGAGTGATAATTTGGTTACCAGAAATTATGTAGAGGAGCATGTTGAAATCGGTATTGCTTCTCTGCGTATGATTATTGATGAAAAGAAAACTGTTAAACACTTGAAATTTGACTGGTAAACCCAGTCTTTCTGAAAAATATATATGGCAAAACAAGAGCTGACCTGTGATGATATCCTCAAGGAATTAAAGGCAAAGCAGTATCGTCCTATTTATTATTTAATGGGAGAGGAATCGTACTATATCGACCTGATAGCCGATTACATTACTGATAATGTGTTGAACGATACGGAAAAGGAATTCAACCTGACTGTGGTATACGGGGCTGATGTAGATGTAGCGACTATCATAAATGCTGCCAAGCGTTATCCGATGATGTCCGAACATCAAGTGGTAGTAGTCAAGGAGGCACAAGCAGTGCGTAACATGGAGGAACTGTCTTACTATCTTCAGAAGCCGCTTCATTCAACTATCTTGGTAATATGCCATAAGCATGGTACATTGGACCGCAGAAAGAAGTTGGCCGCCGAAGTTGAAAAGACGGGTGTGCTGTTTGAATCTAAAAAGATAAAAGATGCACAGCTCCCAGCCTTCATTGCTTCTTACATGAAACGGAAAGGCGTAGACATGGAACCCAAGGCAACAGTCATGCTCGCTGATTTTGTCGGCTCAGATTTAAGTCGGCTGACAGGAGAACTGGAGAAATTGATTATTACTTTACCCGCAGGACAGAAACGTGTTACTCCCGAACAGATTGAAAAGAATATCGGCATTAGCAAGGATTATAATAACTTTGAATTGCGAAGTGCACTAGTGGAAAAAGACATTCTTAAAGCAAATAAAATAATAAAATATTTTGAGGAGAATCCGAAAACTAACCCGATTCAAATGACATTGTCTCTGCTGTTTAGTTTCTATTCCAACTTAATGTTGGCATATTATGCTCCTGACAAATCGGAGCAGGGAATCGCTACAATGTTAGGACTAAGAACGCCCTGGCAAGCTAAAGATTATATGGCGGCAATGCGTAAATATAGCGGAGTTAAGACGATGCAAATCGTTGGAGAAATACGATATGCTGATGCAAAATCAAAAGGAGTGAAAAATAGTTCTATGTCGGACGGAGATATTCTGCGTGAATTAGTGTTTAAAATTCTTCATTAGAAAAAGCGACTGTTTCACATCAATAAGAGGTATATACTTTTACTGTCATTCAAGTAAGTATATACCTCTTATTATATTCTCTATATTGAACCTTCCAAATGAATAGTTAGCATCCTAATTTTAAACTGAATATTTTACAAAATTACCACACTTTCTTTATCTGTTTTTCCTGATAGAAAATATGTGTTTCTGAGTTACTTTTCCCGTTTTGTTTTCATCTTACTTGATTCCCGAATTTTGTCTCTTTTAATAAATCCCATTGAAAAATCAAGATTAAATCAAAACTTGTAATGTATATAATATCCTCTTGATTTTTTAAGCGAAAACGAAAGAGAAACTTCCTTTTGTTTAAAACCTGGTCTGTCATTTTGATAGTTTTATGATTTTCTGTAATAATCTCCCCATTTTTTCTAGTTTATCTAAAGATTAATATCATAAAAATGGGAATAACACTCTGTATTATAGATTATTATGATAAAAATAAGGCCTCTAGAATTGAAAAAAAGTAGAGAATAGGTGAAGAGTACGTAAATATTGCAAGGATTTACCATTTTAGACCTGACATGTAAAAGATGATTTGAAAAGCGTTCGATATACATGAGTGAATTATAGATTTTTTCTCTTGTTTTATTGCTGATGCAACTACTCAATTTCACTTTTGTATATCTTACACTTTCCGTTTGTAAAATATAATATTGTAATGCAAACACAAGTGTAACGAGAAGAAGCTATACACAAAAGTATATGATATAAATTACAAGAATAAATAAAGTAGTATAAAGGTGAAAGGAGAGGGGTTAACACTTTATCTTTACGCATTTATACATCTGTTTATCAGTAATATGCATGTGATATCTAAATTTTTACTATAACAGACTATATTATACACAATGTATTTTTGTGAATAACAAAATCAATAAATAAATTACGAATAATATATAATTAATAATTAGTTATTTACCACTTTTTATTAAACTTGAAATATGATTTAGAAAGATAGTGTTTTTATGAGTATACAAACATACTAATACATCAGTAAACAAATACACACATTTGTCATATCTATATTTTTAGATTTGTGATTTGCATTTGTGAAACAAAATATTTACCTTTGTATATTCACATAAAGGATTTGTATTTTTGTGAAATCAGCATGTTATGCACACAATTGTAATCAAAAAAGGCTATATGGAAATAAAAGACAGAATTAGGATGATAATGGAGAGAGAAAAAGTTCCTCCCAGAGTTTTTGCTGAAACAATCGGAGTTCAGCAATCTACTCTCTCACATATTTTAAATGACCGGAACAAACCAAGCCTGGAAGTAGTGATGAAAGTTCACCAGACTTATAATTACGTAAATCTTGAATGGTTACTATATGGAAGAGGTGAAATGTTGGCTTCTGCTGAAGAATCTTCATTGGCTTCCTCTAATGGTGATTATCAACCTTCTTTGTTTGATGAGAATCCTGTAAATCCGTCCAAAGAGACGATTACTTTGGAAAATCGCAAGGAAATGGCATTAAGAAGTACCGGAAATACACCTAAAGAGATTGTAAAACAAGAGATTAGGTATATAGAAAAGCCTGCCAGGAAAATTACTGAAATAAGAATTTTCTTTGATGATAATACCTATGAAACGTTTAGACCTGAAAAATAAGTGGTAAAATCGCAGGTTTGAGCAAATTCCTGTATCTTTGTACCCGGAATACGAATTTATACTTTTTATATCCATACATGAAGAAATTTATTTTAGATCTGACGGTTACTGAGAATATCAAACTGCATGCTAACTATGTATTGCTAAAGTTGACTTCTCAGTCATTGCTGCCCGAAATGCTACCGGGACAGTTTGCCGAACTTCGGGTGGACGGTTCGCCTACTACATTCTTGCGTCGCCCTATCTCTATTAATTTTGTAGACAAACAGCGAAACGAAGTGTGGTTTCTCATCCAGTTGCTTGGAGACGGAACAAGGCGATTGGCAGAAGTAAATCCGGGTGATGTTATCAATGTGGTACTTCCATTAGGAAATGGCTATACAATGCCTCAGAATCCTTCAGATAAGCTTTTGTTAGTTGGTGGAGGTGTTGGAACAGCACCGATGTTATATTTGGGCGAGCAATTGGCTAAGAATGGTCATAAACCTACCTTTCTTTTGGGTGCACGTAGTGATAAGGATCTGTTGCAACTGGAAGAATTTGTTAAATATGGCGAAGTGTATACTACTACGGAAGATGGCAGTCACGGAGAAAAAGGATATGTTACCCAACATTCCATATTAAATAAGGTGCGTTTTGAACAGATTTATACTTGCGGTCCCAAGCCGATGATGGTAGCGGTGGCAAAATATGCCAAAAGTAATCAGATAGAATGTGAAGTCTCTTTGGAAAACACAATGGCTTGTGGAATCGGTGCCTGTCTTTGTTGTGTGGAGAACACGACAGAAGGTCACTTGTGTGTATGTAAAGAAGGTCCTGTTTTTAATATAAATAAACTACTATGGCAGATTTAAGTGTAAATATTGGTGAATTACAAATGAAAAATCCGGTGATGACCGCATCGGGTACATTTGGATATGGCGAAGAGTTCTCTGATTTCATTGATATAGCGCGAATAGGTGGTATCATTGTAAAGGGGACAACCCTTCACAAACGTGAAGGAAACCCATATCCGCGTATGGCAGAAACTCCTTCGGGGATGTTAAACGCTGTGGGACTGCAAAATAAGGGAGTTGATTACTTTGTAGAGCATATATATCCCCGTATAAAAGACATCCGGACGAATATGATTGTAAACGTATCGGGATCTGCCATTGAAGATTATGTGAAAACAGCCGAAATTATTAATGAACTTGACAAAATTCCTGCCATAGAGTTAAACATCTCATGCCCTAATGTAAAGCAAGGTGGCATGGCCTTTGGCGTGTCAGCAAAAGGAGCTTCTGAAGTAGTAAAAGCAGTACGTTCAGCTTACAAAAAGACACTTATCGTAAAACTCTCTCCGAACGTGACTGATATTACAGAAATAGCCCGTGCAGCAGAAGAAAGTGGTGCAGATAGCGTGTCATTAATCAATACATTGCTGGGAATGGCCATTGATGCAGAGCGTAAACGTCCTATCCTGTCGACTGTAACTGGAGGAATGTCCGGTGCTGCCGTAAAACCGATAGCATTACGCATGGTTTGGCAAGTTGCTAAAGCAGTAAATATTCCGGTCATAGGATTGGGAGGTATCATGAACTGGAAAGATGCCGTTGAATTTATGCTTGCCGGTGCGTCAGCTATCCAGATTGGTACAGCAAATTTCATAGATCCAGCTGTTACGGTTAAAGTAGCAGAAGGTATAAATAATTACTTGGATAGACATGGATGTAAGTCTGTGAAAGAAATAATAGGTGCACTTGAGATATAATTGAAAACACATGATAACCCTTCGCATAAATTTTCATGAATAAGTGTTATTTTCCTCTTAACATATACTTATTGAAAGAGTCTTTTTAAATAAAGGAATTATCAAGAAAAAATGCGTATGAGGAAAATTAAATAAAATCCTTGAACAGGTCATAAATAAAAAACGACGGTGAAAACTCAATCCATTTCCACCGTCGTTTTTATTTGCATGTATTTTTACAATCAAGTTATTCTTCTAATAAATCAGGACGAAGTCTTTTCGTACGTTCTAATGATTGCTGCAACTCCCATTCTTTAATTTTGGCTTCGTGTCCGGACAATAGGATATCGGGAACTTTCCAACCATTATAATCGGCTGGCCGTGTATATACCGGTGCTGCCAACAAATTATCCTGAAATGAATCCGAAAGAGCAGACTGTTCATCGGAAATGACTCCGGGAATGATGCGGACAATAGCGTCTGCCATAACTGCCGCTGCCAGTTCACCACCTGTCAATACATAATCTCCTATACTGATTTCTTTCGTAATCAGATGCTCCCTGATACGAAAATCTATTCCTTTAAAATGGCCGCAAAGAATAATCAGGTTCTGAGCCAAAGAAAGAGAATTGGCCATAGGCTGATTAAATTGTTCTCCGTCAGGAGTAGTAAAAATCACCTCGTCATAGTCACGTTCTGCTTTCAAAGCATTGATGCAACGTTCAATAGGTTCGATCTTCATTACCATACCGGCAAATCCTCCGAAAGGATAATCATCTACACGACGATATTTATCTTCAGTATAATCGCGGAGATTATGGATATGAATCTCTGCAAGTCCTTTGTTTTGAGCTCGTTTCATTATCGAACAATTGAAAAAGCCTTCAATCATCTCTGGCAAAACCGTTATAATATCAATACGCATAATCTTTAATTTTTCGCAAAAGTACAAATATTCAAAGATAAACCTGTATTTTTGCCTTAAACAATCTAAGAATTATGGATATAAAAGAGAAAATAGAAGGATTACGTGCCGAACTTCATCGGCATAACTATAATTACTACGTGTTGAATGCTCCCGAAATATCCGACAAGGAGTTTGACGAGAAGATACGTGAACTTCAGGACTTGGAGCAGGCTCACCCGGAATATAAAGATGAAAATTCGCCTACAATGCGTGTAGGCAGTGATATAAATAAGAATTTTACGCAGGTAGCACATAAATATCCTATGTTATCTTTGGCAAATACTTATTCGGAAGCTGAAGTGACAGATTTTTATGATCGGGTTCGCAAAGCATTGAATGAAGATTTTGAGATTTGCTGTGAGATGAAATACGACGGAACATCCATTTCGTTAACTTACGAAGACGGAAAGTTAGTTCGTGCCGTCACTCGTGGTGACGGAGAAAAAGGTGACGATGTGACAGATAATGTAAAGACAATCCGTTCTATTCCACTTGTATTGCATGGCGATAATTATCCTTCTTCTTTTGAGATTCGTGGAGAGATTCTTATGCCATGGGAAGTGTTCGAGGAGCTGAACCGTGAAAAAGAAGCTCGCGAAGAACCTCTTTTTGCCAATCCAAGAAATGCGGCGTCCGGAACATTGAAACTTCAAAATTCAGCGATTGTAGCTTCTCGTAAGTTGGATGCGTATTTGTATTATTTGTTGGGCGATAATTTGCCTTGCGACGGGCATTATGAGAATCTTCAGGAAGCAGCAAAATGGGGATTTAAGATTTCTGATCTGACACGTAAATGCAAAACACTGGAAGAAGTCTTTGAATTTATCAATTATTGGGATGTTGAACGGAAAAATTTACCTGTTGCGACTGATGGTATTGTTTTAAAGGTAAATAGTCTTAGACAGCAAAAGAATCTGGGTTTCACAGCAAAATCTCCCAGGTGGGCAATTGCCTATAAATTTCAAGCGGAACGGGCGCTGACTCGTCTAAATAAAGTTACTTATCAGGTTGGTCGAACGGGAGCAGTCACACCTGTAGCCAATTTAGATCCGGTCCAACTTTCGGGAACTGTCGTGAAACGTGCGTCATTGCACAATGCAGATATTATTGAGGGGCTTGATTTGCACATCGGAGACATGGTATATGTAGAAAAAGGTGGGGAAATCATTCCTAAAATTACCGGAGTGGATAAGGACGCGCGTAGTTCTATGTTAGGTGAAAAGGTCAGGTTTATTACTAATTGTCCTGAATGTAATAGCAAATTGGTGAGATATGAAGGTGAAGCTGCCCACTATTGCCCTAATGAAACAGCATGCCCTCCTCAGATTAAGGGTAAAATAGAGCACTTTATTAGTCGGAAAGCCATGAATATTGATGGATTAGGGCCGGAAACAGTGGATATGTTCTATCGATTGGGATTGATTCACAATACGGCTGATTTATATGATCTGTCAGTTGAAAATATTAAAGGACTGGACCGTATGGGTGAGAAATCTGCTGAGAATATCATAACAGGAATTGCTCAAAGTAAAGCCGTTCCTTTTGAACGTGTGATCTTTGCTTTGGGAATTCGTTTTGTGGGTGAAACAGTAGCGAAGAAAATTGCCAAGTCATTTGAGAATATAGATGAATTGCAGCAGGCGGATCTTGAAACATTGATAAGTATCGATGAAATCGGCGAAAAAATAGCTCAAAGTATCCTTTCATATTTTGCTAATGAGTCAAATTGTGAGCTAATTAACAGATTGAAGGCTGCAGGATTACAACTTTATCGTACCGAGGAGGACTTAAGCGAATATACGGATAAACTTGCCGGACAATCTATCGTTATCAGCGGCGTATTTACTCATCATTCGCGTGATGAATATAAAGAGCTCATTGAGAAGAATGGTGGAAAGAACGTGGGAAGCATCTCTGCAAAGACTAGTTTTATACTTGCTGGAGAGAATATGGGACCTGCAAAGCTGGAAAAAGCAAAAAAACTAGGAATAACCATACTAAGCGAGGACGAATTTCTGAAACTTATATCGTAAGATAAGAAAAATATTCGTACTTTTGCGGCTAAATAAATTAGAGATTATAATTAAAACTCATGATACAGACTAAATTGAAAGGAATGGGGGTAGCACTGATTACTCCTTTCAAAGAGGATGAGAGCGTTGACTATGACGCGCTGATGCGCATGGTAGACTATCTCTTGCAGAATAATGCGGATTTCTTGTGTGTGCTGGGAACTACGGCCGAAACACCGACTCTTACTGAAGAAGAAAAGAAAACCATAAAAAAAATGGTAATCGACCGCGTTAACGGAAGAATTCCTATTCTGTTGGGGGTAGGTGGTAATAATACTCGCGCCATTGTAGAAACTCTGAAAAACGATGATTTTACAGGAGTTGACGCTATATTGTCTGTTGTGCCATATTATAATAAACCTTCCCAAGAAGGTATTTATCAACATTATAAAGCGATTGCGGAAGCAACGGAACTTCCTATTGTATTGTATAATGTTCCGGGACGTACAGGAGTAAATATGACCGCCGAGACTACTTTGCGCATTGCACGTGACTTCAATAATGTTATTGCCATTAAGGAAGCATCCGGTAATATTACACAAATGGATGATATCATAAAAAATAAACCGGAAAATTTTAATGTTATCTCCGGAGACGATGGTATCACGTTTCCCTTGATTACATTAGGAGCTGTTGGCGTAATTTCAGTAATTGGTAACGCTTTTCCTCGCGAATTCAGTCGTATGACGCGTTTGGCACTACAAGGAGACTTTGCTAATGCACTGACTATTCATCACAAATTTACGGAATTATTTAACCTGTTATTTGTAGACGGGAATCCTGCAGGAGTAAAATCTATGTTGAACGCAATGGGAATGATTGAAAATAAACTTCGTTTGCCATTGGTTCCTACTCGAATTACTACGTTTGAAGCGATACGTAAGGTCTTGAACGAGTTAAATATTAAATGCTAATACAAGGAAAACCGATTCTTGTTGCGGTATATAAATGAATCACCCTTCACTTTAATTCTATCACGATGGATAGAGTAATGTGAAGGGTGATTTTTCGGATCAATGAATAACCCTGAGGGTTAAATATATAAATTGTTATTGAACCTCCGTCGTCGCCGTTGGATTTTGAAAAGCAGCAATGAGTATATTTCCCGCAATTGGCGTATGGTGGCTGAGGGTACTCGTTTGACGCAAGACTTTGCGTCTTTTTTAAAAGAACTATATTGATAATTATCCGATCAGTTGCAAGTTATTGGGTACTTTATATGGCGTTGACGGGGATTTGTTGGAACGTCAATACCGCAACCATTTAAGTAATTACCTACACTGGGATCAGCTTGCTCACGCAGAGAACTGGCTCCTGTTTGAGAAGAACATTGGTGCCTACGTCTGTATTGACGAAGTGGCTCTTTCCCGTGGAGAACTCTATACTGTGTTGATTAATAAAGAGACTCACGGTGGTAAAGGCAGTATTATTGGTATCATTAAAGGTACGGATGTTTGCACGGTTACCTCTGTCCTGCTTAAACTTTCGCGTCGTCGCCGCTACCAGGTGCGTGAGATAACATTGGATATGGCTCCCAATATGGAACAGATTGCCCGGACTTGCTTCCCTGCTGCCAAACGGGTTACGGATCGTTTCCATGTACAGAAATTAGCGTATGAAGCGGTTCAGGAGATGCGGGTGAAAGCTCGCTGGGAGGCTTTGGACGAAGAGTCCATACAGATAGCTTACGCAAAGGCCTGCGGAAAGATGTATCATGCGCCCGTTTTCGCCAATGGAGATACAAGAAAACAGTTGCTGGCAAGGAGTATTTATCTGCTTTACAAAAAAGAATCGCTATGGACTCAGTCTCAAAGGATACGGGCCGAGATTCTATTTAAAGAATATCCCGATATAAAGAAAGGATATTATATGGCCATGCGGTTAGGATCAATCTATCATCAGTGTAAGTTTAAAGATATAGCTTTGACAAGGCTTGCAAGGTGGTATGATGAAGTAGACAAAGCGGGGTTTCTCACCTTTGGAAGGGTAGCGCGCTCGATACAAACGCACTATCTGAATATAATAAACTTCTTTGAAAGAAGGGCTACCAATGCAGCAGCAGAATCATTTAATGCTAAAATCAAAGCGTTCAGGGCACAGTTCAGAGGAGTAAGAGATAAAGCATTTTTCTTGTATAGACTCGCTAAATTATATGCATAAAATGAAAATCCCTCAGATTCTTACGTTGATCCGATTTTTCCAGGATTGAAGATACATTTTCTTCGATGAAATGGGCAAAAAATAAAATCCTCCACATAATATGCAGAGGATTTCAGTGATCGCGACAGGATTCAAACCTGTAACCGGCTGATCCGTAGTCAGCTACTCTATTCAGTTGAGCTACGCGACCTAATAATAGTTTTGAAGAGTGACCGCGACAGGATTCAAACCTGTAACCGGCTGATCCGTAGTCAGCTACTCTATTCAGTTGAGCTACGCGGCCATTTTGTTAATTCGATAAGTGATCGCGACAGGATTCAAACCTGTAACCGGCTGATCCGTAGTCAGCTACTCTATTCAGTTGAGCTACGCGACCATTGTTTCGTTTTAACGGGTGCAAAGATACGTACTTTTCCCGAATTAGCAAGCATTTCAACGACTTTTTTGTAGAAAATTTATTCAATGAATCGGTAATTGAATAGTTGCCAACCAATACTCAGTCCGACATTCCACTCTCTTTTCGGTGAGCTATAATGATTTACATATGCCGAGATGTCTCCGAATGGTAATTGACACACAACAGATATTTCTCCTAAATATTCGAATTTAGAGAAGGCTTTTCCATAATATGCCTTATTCAATGAATTTCTTTCAATCGGATAAATGGGCATAAAACCATAAAATTCTCCTCGAAGATGAAACATCTGGTTTAAACGATAGATAGGCCGGATACCGGCACCAACAAACTGGTTGGCACGAAATGCTTCATTATAAGTGAGCTTACTATGCTGTGTGGGAGAAAATTCACCAGCCTGCATCATTGTTGCAGTATAGTTCTCTGAAAAATTCTTAGAGGCATATAATGCTTTCAAATACCACCCTAACACCCAATGCTCACTCATATTGTGGTATTTCTCTTTCATATAGGATAATTGCAACCAGGAGTGGTGCTCCTTATTATTATTTCCAGTAGCACTTTCTCCCGGATAGAATCGCTCTCTTCCAATGAAAATTTGGGCAATGAGGGCTTCTCTATAACCACGTGTCGGGTATTGTCGTGAGTTTAATGTGCTTCCGTTAAAACTGATAGAACCACCAAACAAATCGTAGCGACTTTTATCAAACTTATCGTTTCCAAAGTCTATTACACTTTTCTGAAAATATTTATCTTCTATCCTTGCAATCCCTATTCCAAACTCTGCCCGTTTGCTTGAAAGAAATGGCAGGCCTACTTGTAGCTTTAGGAATCGTTCATCCTTTTGGTTAAATGCCGGTTTGTCATTTCTGGAGAAAAGTTTATCCTTCTTGAAATAGTCGAAAGTACTGATAGATGCGATGAAGCGATATGAAGTAGGTATAGCAGTAGAAAAGTCTATTTTAGCCATAAACTGGGCATTATTGTATACCTTTCCAAGTTGGCCGTCAAAAACAAATTCCTTGGCATAGTAATTTAAATCCTGATAACTGAGCCCCAGATAAATCTGATTGGAATTAGATGTGGATATATTACCTCCTAATCTTACGGCAAAATTATTTTCCAATTTGACTTTCAGATGCAAATCGTAAGTATCATCTTCCGGATTATAGATAGCGTGTGGAATAATTTCGGAAATCATATTATCCGAAAGTAGACGGAAATACCCTTGTTTCAAGTCTTCGTAGCTGAATTCTTTGTTATCTGATTTATGAAATTCTTTTTTTATGTATGCTTGCTGTTGTGTGTTGGCACCGTCAATAATGATATTCTTGAATCGTAATTCAGGATAATTACTTCGGTAGACCATTCTTCTTAGACGTATATTATCAAGATTTACGCGTCGATGTATGCGGCTTTTTATCGAATCCATCATACTGATAGTCCGATTATAACCTATATCATGTAATTCGTCAACACGTTGAAAATCCATAAGACCAACATTATCATACTTAAATGTCATCAAAATCCCCATTGAATCCGGAATAGAGTAGTCAGTTTTCTGCATTACCATATTTTCAATCTGGCTCATGAGATCATTTTCTTTAGGTTTAGTGGGATTAGCCGAAACGACACTTCCGATAATAATATCCGGATGAAAATCGTTCTTCATGACATCTGTCGGAAAATTATTATAAATTCCCCCATCATAGGCTAATACGTTATCAATTTCGATGGGCTTGAACATGAACGGAAAACTCATTGATGCTCTGACAGCATCTCCTAAATCGCCTTCTTTCATGATTAATTGCTTCTTATTGTATACATCGGAGGCAATACAGCGAAAAGGAACAAAGAGTTTGTCGAAATCACCTTTACATGCTGCAGTGGCACGTGCGTACAGATCAACGAAAACCAGATTCATTTGAATTGGATTTACGACGCTAGTGGGCAGGAATTGAGGTTTCAAACTTTTTAGAGAATCTCTAAAGGAGAAACGAATATTGAAGAACTCAGGAGTAGGAAGATTCTTTTTAAAGTGATATACATATTTCTCTTCTACTTCTCCGGAATACCATCTTTTAAAGTCTTCTGACTTTAAAAGATCTACCATGTCATCAGGAGAATATCCCATAGCATACAGAGAACCGATTATGGCCCCCATGGAGGTACCTGCAATATAATCGATAGGGATATTATTTTCTTCCAGAGCACGAATAATACCAATGTGTGTCAATCCTTTAGCACCGCCTCCACTTAATACAAGACCTACTTTTTGGGCATAGATAGCTGGTACGATTAACCATAAAGTAATAAACACAAGAAGAATTTTTCTCATAACCCAAATCAAACAGTTGAACTTTTGTCTTTTTAAACGTTCAAATATATACAATACTTTTCAATTAATCGATATTTTATCAACCGTTTTAAATCGAAAAAGAGCATTACGACGTGTTTTAACGTCGAATGCTCTTTCCTGAAGTTATATAATGGATAAAGGGGCGATATTAAATCAGCTCGATACTACGCTTTACGAAGTTATTCAAAGCTTCACCTTTCAACATATTGTTTTGCAACAAAGCCAAATCAATAAGTTGACGAATCACTTTATTATTGCTGGCATAACCAACAAAAATAGCTTCTTTTTTACTTTTCAGATCATCCCATTTCTTATCCAAATCATTCAATTCGTCTTTTTCAGAGGTTGGGATATCTTCGTCCTTTTTGCCTTTTTGTTTATCTTTCAACTCATTACGTTGTTTATTGACAGCATCCATTTCCGACTGTATTGGGGCAACTTCTGCCTGGCAAGCACTTTCTTCTTCATTAAGCACTTCTTTTATTAACTTATGATCTGAATTCAATATTAAGTTGAACATATCAGGCATTTCTCCATAAAAACTCATTCCAGCCTGAATATTTGCCATTTCTTTCATACGGCGCATATATTCACTTTGGGTAATCATTACTGGAGCTGTGTTTTCTCCTAACGCTTGTGTCATAACGTTGAATTCAACCTTATCCATTTTAGGTAATTGACTCTTAAAGGCGATTGTAATAGCATCTTGTTTGCCTGCTTCCAACACTTCGCTTTTTCTATCTTCTTTTACAATAAGATTGTCAACAACATCACTATCCACACGGGTAAAACGAGATTTCTCGAATTTTTGTTCCAACATGCTTACCATAGCTACATCTAATTGACCATCCATCAACAAAACATCATAGCCTTTATTGGTAGCTGCCTCTATATAACTATATTGTTCATCCTTATTATTAGCATATAAATAAATCAGATTTCCGTCTTTGTCTGTCTGATTATCTTTAATCAAAGTTTGGTATTCTTCAAATGTGTAATGTTTACTATCCGTATCGGTGAAAAGGGCGAATTTCTGCGCTTTCTCGTAAAAATCCTCTTGAGTCAGCATACCATAATTGATAAATATTTTCAAATCATTCCACTTGTCTTCAAACTGTTTGCGGTCATTCTTAAAGATAGATTGCAAACGGTCGGAAACTTTCTTCGTGATATATGTTGATATCTTCTTCACATTCGAATCGCTTTGCAAATATGAACGGGAAACATTCAATGGTATATCCGGAGAATCTATGACCCCATGCAATAAAGTTAAAAAGTCCGGTACAATGCCTTCAACTGAATCTGTCACATACACCTGGTTGCAATATAATTGAATTTTATTCTTGTTCAGTTCAATATTACTTTTTACTTTAGGGAAATAGAGGATACCCGTTAAATGGAATGGATAATCCACATTCAGATGAATCCAGAAAAGTGGTTCATCAGACATCGGATACAACTTACTATAAAACGATTTGTAGTCCTCATCCGAAAGTTCACTTGGTTTGCGTGTCCACAAAGGAGTAGTATCATTAATGATATTATCTTCGGCTGTTTCTACTTGTTTGCCATCTTTCCATTCTTTTTTCTTTCCAAAGGCAATAGGAACAGGAAGGAAACTGCAATATTTTTTCAAAAGCTCAGATATACGGGATTCTTCAAGAAACTCTTTGCAGTCATCATCAATGTATAAGATGATATCTGAACCACGACCTGCTTTATCTACTTCTTCAATAGTAAATTCTGGGCTACCATCACAAGTCCATTTTACAGCTTGTGCACCATCTCTATACGATTTGGTGATGATTTCAACTTTCTTGGCGACCATAAATGCTGAATAGAACCCAAGTCCGAAATGACCGATAATAGCATTTGCATCATTCTTGTATTTTTCCAGGAAGTCATTAGCTCCTGAGAATGCGATTTGATTGATGTATTTTTCGATTTCTTCTGCAGTCAGACCAATACCGTGATCGGAGATAGTAATGGTGTCTTTACCTAATTCAACATGAATAGTCAAATCGCCTAGTTCACCTTTAAATTCACCAATAGAAGCGAGTGTATTTAGCTTCTGAGTGGCATCTACTGCATTGGATACTAATTCACGAAGAAAAATTTCATGGTCACTGTACAAAAACTTTTTGATGATAGGGAAAATGTTTTCTGTTGTAACCCCAATATTACCTTTTTGCATAATACGTATATTTTTAAATTTATCTATTTGATTGATTTTAGTTGATATATTTGTTCAGATAAACACAAAAAAAATGCCAGACCCTAAGGTCTGACATTATGGCATATCTTATGTGCCCTTATTGAAAATAATTCCTTTATTGAGGAGTAACGACTTTCATCTCCAAACCTCCTTTTTCTTCATTAAGAGAGACTTGAATTATATCTTTTTCTTTTAAAGAAGAAGATATGATAAGTTCAGATAATCCATCTTCCAAATATGTCTGAATTGCTCGCTTTAAAGGACGGGCACCATATTGTACGTCATACCCTTTTCCAGCAATAAATTCTTTCGCCTTATCATCAATAATAAGTTTATAACCAATAGCTTCGATTCTATCATACAATCCTTTCAGCTCAATATCAATAATCTTCGTAATAGCTTCCAAGGAAAGTTGGTCAAATGTTATGATTTCATCTACACGGTTGATAAATTCGGGCGCGAATGATTTATTCAAAGCTTTCTGTATGACACTTCGCGAAAATTCTTTGTCATCCAGACGGCTTTGTGTTGCAAATCCGACCCCGCGACCAAAATCTTTCAACTGACGGGTTCCAATATTGGAAGTCATAATAATAACCGTATTTTTAAAATCTACCATTCTGCCATAACTGTCAGTTAGGCGACCTTCATCCATTACTTGAAGAAGGAGATTAAACACATCGGGATGTGCTTTCTCTATTTCATCAAGCAGGACGATAGAATATGGTTTACGACGCACTTTTTCTGTTAATTGTCCGCCTTCTTCATATCCTACATATCCCGGAGGTGCTCCAACCAGACGTGATACGGTAAACTTCTCCATATACTCACTCATATCTATACGAATCAACGCATCAGAAGAACCAAACATATATTTAGCTAATTCTTTGGCCAAATGAGTCTTACCAACTCCTGTCGGGCCTAAGAACATAAACGTACCAATCGGCTTGTTCGGATCTTTAAGCCCCACACGACTTCGGAGAATTGCTTTTACCAACTTTTCGATAGCGGTATCTTGTGCTATAACCTTAGACTGCAAGTCTTCTTTCATACCAGCAAGTTTGATTCCTTCTGCCTGCGCCATACGCTGCACAGGAATGCCTGACATCATTGATATAACATTGGCTATTTCTTCTGCATCGACAGTTTGCCTATTTTCTTTCAAGTTGGCTTCCCATTCTTTTTTCATCTCATCCAGTTGGGAGGAGAGCTCTTTTTCTTTATCGCGGAAACTGGCGGCGAGTTCGAAATTCTGTGATTTTACAGCTTCATTTTTCTTGCTCTTGGCTTCTTCTATTAACTTCTCTTGTTCTTCTATTTCTTTTGGAACATTGATATTCGTAAGATGTACACGTGAGCCTGCTTCGTCCAAAGCATCAATAGCCTTGTCGGGGAAATTACGGTCTGTAATGTAACGATCTGTCAACTTGACACAAGCTTCTAATGCCTCGTCTGTGTAGTACACATTATGATGATCCTCGTACTTGTCTTTAATATTGCGTAATATTTGAAGAGTTTCTCCAGCAGTGGTAGGCTCTACCATTACTTTTTGAAAACGACGTTCCAAAGCACCATCCTTCTCAATATTTTTACGATATTCATCAAGGGTTGTAGCACCAATGCACTGTATTTCTCCTCTTGCCAATGCTGGTTTTAGCATATTCGCCGCATCCATAGAGCCTGCGGCAGAACCTGCGCCTACAATGGTATGAATCTCATCAATGAATAAAATCACATTAGGGTTTCTCTGTAATTCATTGAGAATAGAACGAATACGTTCTTCAAACTGTCCGCGGTATTTGGTCCCCGCGACGACAGCAGTCATATCAAGAGCTACCACTCGTTTATCAAAGAGAATCCGTGAAACTTTCTTCTGAATGATTCTTAGAGCAAGACCTTCAACAATAGCTGATTTACCTACGCCGGGTTCTCCGATCAGAATTGGATTATTCTTTTTACGACGGCTTAAAATCTGCGCCAGGCGTTCTATTTCTCTTTCTCTGCCAACAACAGGATCCAACCGGCCTTCTTCTGCCGCTTTTGTCATATCAGTGCCGAAATTATCCAATACCGGCGTATCGTTAGACGGCTTTTTTGAAGCGGTTTGCGCTTGTTGCTGATGTTCTTCGGCATTACCTCTGCCACCGGAGCGTGATGAAGACATTTCTTCTTCGTCATCATCGTCTTCAGTAAAACCCATACCGGAATTAATATCCGGTTGCAATGTAGCTTGTTCCAATACTTTCACGTAATTTACATTATTTGATTCAAGTACGGAAGCTGCCATATTATTTTTCTCTCTTAAGATTGCCAACAAAACATGTTCTGTGTCAGCGATGTTACTTTTCATTCCACGTGCTTCTAATATACACATTTTTAATATTTTCGCCGCATCATTAGACAACGGCACCTCTGTATCGGGCAATAG